>CAIPQY010000395.1 GCA_903867275.1 uncultured bacterium
GGCGCGGCCGGTGATGCGCACCAGGCGACGCTCGAGCAGGCTCTTCAGCACCTCGCCGCACGCCACGCCGCGGATCGCTTCCAGTTCGCTGCGAAGCATGGGCTGGCGGTAGGCGATGATGGCCAGCGTTTCCAGCGCGGCGGGCGTGAGTCGGCCCTGCTGGCGAAGACCACGCACCCGCGCAAGCAGCGGCGCAAAGACGCTGGTGGTGAGCAGCTGGTAGCCGCCGGCCAGTCGCTCGGCGCGGAAGGCGCGGCCCTGTGATTCGTATGCCTTGTTCAGCGCGTCGATCGCCTCGCGAACCTGCGCGGCGGCGCTGTCCTTGGCCTTGGCACCAGGACGAAGACCCAGCATCTCGACCAGCTTCTGTTCGGTGACCGGGCGATCGTTGGTGAGCAGCACCGCCTCCACGCGCGCGGACAGCGGAAGGTCGGCGCACGGCACGTCATCGGCGGGCGCTTGCGCGACCGCGGTGTCGGGCACTTCGGAGGCTTCGACTTCGCTCATGCGTGTGCTCAGCGGCTGCGCGTGGCAGCCACCTTGGCGTAGGCGATCTGCTGCGCGAGCTCGATGGCATCGCGCTGCTCGGGGCTGGTGCCGCCGCCGCTCACGGCGTTGGCGGTGGCCTTCTGCAGTTCATCCGAGGCCTGCTTTGGATCGATGGTGGCCGCATCCACGGCCGAGTCGGCCAGCAGCATGAGCACATCGCCCTGCATCTGCGCGAATCCACCCGCGATCACCAGCGTCTTGTTGCCGGCGGCGGCGTTCAGCGTGAACAGGCCGGGGCCCAGGCGGGTGAGGAAGGGGCTGGCACCTGGCAGCACGCCCTTCTGGCCATCGAAGGCCTGGAAGCTGACATAGGTGGCCTCCTCGTTGAGGCACACGGAACTGGGGGTGACGACCGAGCAGCGGAAGGTGTTTGCCATGGGTTCTCCGAAGCGGGCGAATGGTAGCAAGGCGCCCGGCGGGGCCGAAAATCAGCCCCTTGGCTGGCTTGGCGGGCCGTGCATGGCCAGTGCGTGGTTGCGCCAGCGCGGGTCGTGCGTGACCTCGGTGCCGGCAACGGCCTGCAGCCATGCCGGAAGCGTGACGGGCGTGGACTCGGAGGGCAGTTCCACCTCGGCCATCCACAGCGGCCAGTCAAGGAACTGGTCCACCTCCCAGGTCAGGCCCCCGTGCTGCACGCGATGGCGGATCTTGCGGATGCGGCAACCCTGCGTGCTGGGCCACAGGCGTTCGAAGGTGGCGGCGTCGACGGTGCGCTCGGTCTCCTGACGCACCATTCCGCTGCCGCGCTTGATGGTGTGGAGGCACTCCACGCGTCCATCGTCATGCTGGATGCGGCGGATGCGGCCTTCGGCGAATTGATCGGCGTCCAGACCGTGCTCGGGCAGATAGCCCTGCTCGATGCGCCAGGTGGGCGCGCCGGCGGGAATGACCGGTGCCGCCGTCAGCACCCACACGCGCTCGATCTCGTGGGCCGCCCCACTCATCGCGCCGCGCCCGCGGGGCGGCGTGCGGCCTGCGTCCACTCGGCGGTGAGCGCCGCAAGCGCAAGCTTGGGATTCACGTTGCCACGCACGTTCTCCTCGAAGCGCTGGATGCTTTCGGTGGCTTCCAGCGTGGCGGCGATGTCGGTGGCCACGCCGCGTTCGCACGCCGCGCGCAGTCGCTCGCGCAGATGCAGGCCGGCCAGACGCGCGATCAGGCCCAGGCCCAGTCGATTGGCCGCTTCCTTGCTCGCGTACTCGTTCTCCTTCACGATCGACTCGGCCAGCGCGGCGGCGCGCTCGTGCATCTGCTCGGCGAGCGATGCAGGAAACTCGCCGCGATCCATGGCCTGGAACGGTCGCTGGAAATCGCTCCACCAGTCGTGCAGGCCCTGACGCTCGGCGGCCATCGCCGCACCGGGGCTGCCTTCGGCGAAGCGCAGCACCCACTCCAGTGCCTCGCCCTTCGATTGCAACGGCGTGTGCGCAAGCCACGCGCGCATGGCGGTGGCATCGAGCGGACCGAACGGCACCTGCTGACAGCGACTGCGGATGGTTGGCAGCAGGCGATCGAGCCGCGTGGTGAGCAGCAGCACGTAGGTGCGCGGTGGCGGCTCCTCCAGCGTCTTCAGCAGCGCGTTCTGTGCCTCGGCTTCCAGCAGCTCGGCCTCGTCGATCACGAACACCTTGCCCTGCCCGCGCGTGGCGGTGCGGAAGGCGGCGGAATCGTGGTGGCGACCTTCGCCGTCGGTGCCACCCAGCAGCGTCTCGCGCAGCAGATCAAGTGGAATGTTGAGCTGCTTGCGCTCGCGCAGCTCGCGGTTGGCGCTGTTGCGCGAAAGCTCCTTGCGGATCACGGTGCAGTCGGGATGCGTGCGCGCATCAAGCAGTCGCGCCTCGTCGCTTGTGGTGGGCGGCGCAAAGGCGCGGCGCTGCGCGATGGTTGCCGATGCATCCAGCACCAGACCGGCGAACAGTCGCGCGGCCAGCATCTTTCCGACGCCCATGGGGCCGTGCAGGATCCACGCGTGATGCACGCGATCCTGCGCAAGCGCCGCGGCAAACGCGCGAACGGCCGCGGCCTGGCCGAGCAACGGCGACGCGGCGTCACTCATGGAGGAATCTCGATCAACGCGCACTGCTGCTTCGAAAGCGGCGTGCCGGCTGGCGTGCCCTTCTGCGGCGGCTGTAGCAGCTCGTCGCCGTTCACCAGCATGGCCGGGAACTGCTTGAACACCTTCTCCACCGCGGGGCTGAACAGCGTGCTGCGCGGGTCATAGGCGGTGCTGTCGAACACGCCCACGGTGACGATGCTCAGACGCTTGTCCTCGTCATGCTTCACGTAGGCCTCCACGCCGCGCGTGCGAAGGCCTTTGCAGTACGCGTCGGCCTTGTTGCGCACCTCGTCCATGGTGATCGTGTTGCTGTCGAAGTCGCTCCACATGGCCACCTGCACCGTGAACAGTGGATGCGTGTTCGGGAACTTGCGGCGCGCGCGCGTGAGGTCGTAGGGACCCACCGCGTCGGAGGATGTCTGCACGCGACTCAGGTACACGCGCGCGAAGGGCTGCACCTTGCCATCGGGCGAGATGGACTTGATGCGCTCGAGGAACGGCTTCACCGCCGGATCAGCGGGGCCGCTGAAGTGCCCCACCATCACCACCGATCCGCGCTCGGTGCTGCGAACGTATGCATCCTTCAAGTCGGGGTAGGTGGAGGCAAAGCGGTCGCGCGCGGCGGCGGCCACCTTCTCGTGACCTTCGTCACTCACGGTCGCCAGCACCACGCCCCAACGCTGACCAGCCGGTGCGTCGGGCGTGGCGCCGGATCGGGCCTTTCCGGCGGGTGCCGACGTGCCGGCGGGCAGGCCCGGAACACCCACGCCCTGCACGGCCTTGTTTCGGCGCTGCTCGCTGGCGTTGCCGTCCACTTCATCGCCTGGGTTCATCAACTCCTGGCCCGGATCAGCGGGCTGCGAGGCCGGCGGCGCCTTGCCACCGCCCTTGGCGCCGGACTGGGCGTGCGCAGGTGCCGAAATCAGCGTCAAAACCGCGCTGAGAAGGGGCAACCAAAGGCCGATGCGCTGACAACGCAAACACCCGCTGGGCGAGGGCTTAGGAAATCTTTTTCTGGGGCAGGATTCGTTCAAGGGCAAGACCTTCGATTTCCGATGCTACCCGCACAGTCGCGTCTGTTCGCGACCCCCCAAGTCAATCCTTGCCGCAGGATGCGGAAGGCCAGATGCCGAGCGTGGACCAAAGGATTTGGACCACCCCCGGCACGGAGTTTCTCATGTCCGAGATCAACCCCATCCACGGTGCCCAGAGCAGCCCATTGTCGACGCCGGTCCAGCGTTCGCAATTGGATGCCGCATCGTCGACTTCGGGAACCTCATCCACCGCCTCCAGCAGCCGCGCCCAGATGCACGACCGCGTGGAGATTTCCGAACATGCCCGCCACCTGGAACGCCTGCGGCAGATGCCCGACGTGCGCCAGGGCAAGGTGGAAGCGGCCCGCAGTGCCATCGCTGAAGGCGTGTACGAGACGCCGGACCGGCTGCGCGCAGCACTGCTGAAGATGCTCGACGAGGTCGAGCCCGGCTGAGCGCCGGAAACGAGCAAAAAAGGGCGATGCAAGGGCTCTGTTCGAGCCCTTGTTCGTTTTTGTCGGCGGCAGATCGGCAAAACGCCTGCAACGCCGCACTAGGATCGCGGTTCCATTGGAACCCACCATGCGATCCACCCACCTTTCAGCGTGCCTGACCGGACTTGTCTGCTTCATGGGAAGTGCCTTCGGGCAGGCGCCGCCGCCCGTGGCCATGCGCCCCGCCGATCTGCGCCGCGACCTGATCGAGCACGCCACCATCGTGGTGAAGCCGGGCGAGCGCATCGAGGACGGCGCGATCCTGCTTGAGAACGGCTGGATCACCGCCGTGGGCAAGACTGGCGAGGTGAAGGCCCCTGCAGGCACGAACGTGCACGACGCGCGCGGCAAGACCATCTATCCGGGACTGATCGACGCTGGCCTGGTGATGGACAGCGCGGCGGTTGCACGCGCCGTGTCCGACGACGCCAGCGCGCACTGGAACCGCAAGGTGACACCGCAGGTGCGCGTGACCGATCTTCCGCCCGTGGCCGCGGCCACCCGCAAGGAGCTGCGTGACCTTGGCTTCACCCTGGCCGCCGTGCATCCGAACACCGGCATCTTCCGCGGCGAGAGCGCGGTGGTGCTGCTTGCAGACGAAGACCGCAAGGCCGAGGCGATCGTGCCCGCGGCCGGTCAGGTGATCGCATTCGCGCATGTGGGCGACGATGGCCCGGAGGATTCGCGCTACCCCGCCGCACTCATGGGTGCGGTGGCGCTGGTGCGGCAGACGCTGCACGACGCGAACTGGCATGCGAAGTGCCAGCAGGTGTGGGCCGCGCATCCGCAGGGCAACGATGCACCCGAAGCCGCGGCCGCGTTGCAGGCGCTTGCGCCGCTGATGCAGGGTCGTGACGTGGCGGTGTTCGACGTGAGCGACGAGCAGGATCTGCTGCGCGCCGCCCGCGTGGCACGCGAATTCGGCGTGCAGGCGCGCATGTTGGGCAACGGCATGGAGTTCCGCCGCCTGAAGGAAGTGGCCGACGCAAAGGTGCCCGTGGTGGTGCCGATGGAATTCCCGAAGACGCCCGACGTGTCCGACCCGCGCAAGGACGACTCGGTGAGCCTGCGCGAGCTGGCCACCTGGGCGCTGGCGCCGCGCAACGCCAAGCAGCTGCTTGATGCGGGCGTGGATGTGAGCATCGGCACGCATCGCATGAAGAACCGCGGCGACCTGCCCGCGCGCGCGCGTCGCGCCATGAACGAGGGGTTGAGCGAGGACGAGCTGCTTTCGTGCCTGACCACGCGCCCCGCGAAGCAGCTTGGTCTGGCCGGCGTCACCGGCACGCTTGAGAAGGGCCGCATGGCGAACCTGCTTGTCACCGACGGCCCGCTGTTCGGCGAGAAGACGCACGTGGTGAGCACCTGGGTGGCCGGCACGCCAAACCTGAACTACGAGCCGGTGAAGTTCGCGCTGGCCGGGCCCTTCACGCTGAAGGCAGCGAATGTGGAACTGACCGGCACCATCGACACCGACGCCAAGAGCATCGCCTTCGAGCGCCAGCCACCAACGCCCGCGCCCGCGAAGCCCATGGAGCCCGCGCCGAACCCCGAAGCCAAGCAGCCCGACGCGCCAGCCAAGACGGCCGAAGCGCCCAAGGCACCCGAGCCCGTGAAGTACGCCGCCGAGCGCGTGGACTTCGATCTGGATCGCGTGGGCTTCACGCTGAAGGGTGAAGCGTTCGGCGTGGATGGCTTGCTGCGATGCACCGCCGTGGTGACCGGCGACAGCGTGCAGGGCACCGCCGAAACCGGCGATGGCCGCGCGATCCCGTTCACGCTGACGCGCCGCGAGGTTCCGAAGCCCGCCGATGCCAAGCCCGCCGAAGTGGCGAAGGCGCCCGCGGCGAAGACCATCGATCCGCTCGCGTTCATTCCGCGCACCACGCCGCTTGGCGAGTACGGACTGGATGCCCCCACCGCCGCACAGACCGTGCTGGTGAAGAACGCCACCATCTGGACCTGCGGCCCCGCCGGCAAGATGGAGGGCGCGGACCTGCTGGTGCAGGACGGCAAGGTGAAGGAAGTGGGTCGCAACCTGAAGGCACCGGCCAACGCGCTGGTGATCGACGCCACCGGCAAGCACGTGACGCCCGGCCTGATCGATTGCCACAGCCACACCGGCATCACCGGCGGCGTGAACGAGTGGACCAAGAACGACACCGCCGAGTGCCGCATCGGTGACTGCATCGACCCGGACGCGCAGGGCTGGTTCCGCGAGCTGGCTGGTGGCCTGACCGTGGCCAACCAGCTGCACGGCAGCGCCAATCCGATCGGTGGCCAGAACAGCGTGGTGAAACTGAAGTGGGGTGGAAGCGCCGAGGACTATCGCTTCCCGGACGCGATCGGCGGCATCAAGTTCGCGCTGGGCGAGAACGTGACGCGTCCGCGCAATCGCTATCCCAACACGCGCATGGGTGTGGAGGCGCTGCTTCGCGACAGCTTCCGCGCGGCACGCGAATACGCGGCCAAGCAGGCGAGCTACGCGGCGTTGAGTCCCGACGCGCAGGCGACCACCATGCCGCCGCGCCGTGACCTGCAGCTGGACACGCTGGCCGAGATCCTGGCGGGCAAGCGCATCATCCACTGCCACAGCTACCGACAGGACGAGATCCTGATGCTGCTGCGACTGGCGGACGAGTTCGGCTTCAAGATCGGCACGCTGCAGCACGTGCTGGAGGGCTACAAGGTTGCCGACGAGATCGCCAAGCACGGCGCCGGTGCAAGCACCTTCAGCGACTGGTGGGCCTACAAGATGGAAGTGATGGACGCGATTCCCGGCAACGGCTCCATGATGCGCGATGTGGGCGTGGTGGTGAGCTTCAACAGCGACAGCGACGAGATGGCGCGCCGCATGAACATGGAAGCCGCAAAGGCCGTGAAGTACGGCAACTGCCCGCCCGAGGAGGCGCTGAAGTTCGTCACGCTGAACCCGGCGAAGCAGCTGCGCATCGACGCGCGCGTGGGCAGCCTGGAAGCCGGCAAGGACGGCGACTTCGTGATCTGGAGCGGCGACCCGCTGAGCAGCTTCTCGCTGACGGACAGCACGTGGATCGAAGGCGCATGCATGTTCGAACGCGCCAAGGCCACCGCCATGCGCGAGCGCGACCAGAAGGCGCGCGCCAAGCTGCTGGAACTGGCCGTGGTGGATGGCGAGAAGGCGGGTGCGTTGAAGGCGCCCGAAGCGCCCAAGGACGCCAAGCCGGCGGATGCAAAGCCCGCGGGCATGCTTGCCCGCATGCTGGATGCGCGTCGCGACTCGTTGATCGATCTGGTGCGCAAGGGCCGTGATCCCGACTCGATCGGGCCCGGTGATTGCGGTTGCGGCGGAAGCGCCGAAGGATGGAAGCTGATGCTGGAGGGCTCACGATGAACC
>CAIPQY010000396.1 GCA_903867275.1 uncultured bacterium
ACCACGGTGCCCTGCAGGCGGGTGATGCAGGCGCCGCGAGCGAAGTTGCGGCGTGCCACCAGACCGCGGCCGTTGCGAACCGGCAGCACCTCGAGCGTGCGCGACCTCATTCGGCAGCCACCTGCGACTTCGCGTGCTGTTCGCCTTCGCGCTTCTTGCGTCCCGTCTGCATCAGCACCACGCCGCCCAGGATGAATGCGGCGGCGAACGCGGTGCGGCCGTGCGGCGACTCGCCGAGCAGCAGCCATCCAAGCAGCATGGCCACCAGCGGATTCACGTACGCGTAGGTGGCCACGGCGGCGGCGCTGGCGTTGCGGATGAGCCACATGTAGGCGGAGAAGCCGAGCAGCGATCCAAAGGTGGCCAGGTAGGCCGCGGCCAACCATGCCTTGTCGTTCCACGGGATGGACGCCACCGGCGCCCACTGTTCCACGCACGCACTGGCCGCGAGCATGAGCAGTCCGCCCACGATCATCTGCATGGCGCTTCCAACGAAGGGGTTCTGCGGTTGCGGCATGGGCCGACCCACGATGCTGCCCGCGCCCCACAGCACGCTGCTGCACAGCACCATCAGCACGCCGATCAGATCCACATGCGCGGCGCCCGTCTCGGCCAGACTTCCGCTGACCAGCGTGGCCACGCCCAGCAGTCCGATGGCCATGCCGATCATCACGCGAAGGCTCGGCAGTCCGCGCTTGGTCTGCATGCGATCGAAGGTCACCATCCAGATCGGCGTGCCACCCACGATGAGCGCCGCCACGCCGGTGGGCACCTGTCGCTGCAGGCTGGCGCACAGCAGGCCGTTGCCGCCGAGCATCATCAATCCGCCGGTGATCGAGGCCGTGCGCCAGTAGCGCCACTCGCCCAGCCACTTGCGCTGCAGTCCGCCGAACATCGCCACGATGGTCATCAGGCACAGTCCCGCGAACAGGAATCGACCGCCACCGAGCAGCATGGGCGGAATGCGCTGCACCGCCACCTTCATGCCCACATAGGTGCTGCCCCACAGCACGTACACCGCCGCGAAGCACGCGATCAGCATCAGGGTGTGGTGGCGGGAGCGTGCGGACATGGAAAGGGCCGATCCTAGGGGGGTTCGGGGGCACTTGGGATGGACCCGGGTTTGCCTCTAGGATGCGGAATCCTCGGAACGAATCCACCCATGAGCACGACCACCAAGACCGGCACCGTCCAGCCCGCCAAGCCAACCATCGACCCGGAGACCGTCACGCTGTCCGGCTACGTGGTCGAGGAGCGCTACGACCCGAAGTCCGTGCCCACGCAGGACACGAAGGATCCGTCGAAGACCCACGCACGCATCGGCGAGCCCGGGCAGTTCCCCTTCACGCGCGGCGTGCACAAGACGATGTATCGCAACCGTCTGTGGACCATGCGCCAGTTCGCGGGCTTCGGCAGCGCCGACGACACCAACAAGCGCTTCAAGTACCTGCTGCAGAACACCAAGGGCACGAAGGCCAACACCGGTCTCAGCACCGCGTTCGATCTGCCCACGCTGATGGGCCGCGACAGCGACGACGCGCTGAGCGCCGGCGAGGTGGGTCGCTGCGGCGTGGCGGTGTGCACCATCGAGGACATGCATCGCCTGTACGCGGACATTCCCGTGGGCGAGGTGACCGTGAGCCAGACCATCAACGGACCGGCGGCGGTGATCTGGGCCATGTACCTGGCCATGGCCAAGGAGCGCGGCATCGGATGGGACACGCTGGGCGGCACGCTGCAGAACGACATCCTGAAGGAGTTCCACAGCCAGAACGAGTTCATCTATCCGCCCGAGGCCAGCGTGAAGTTGGTGGTGGACACGATCGAGTTCGCCAGTCAGCACCTGCCCAAGTGGAACAGCGTCAGCATCAGCGGCTACCACATCCGCGAGGCCGGCAGCAGCGCCACGCAGGAGCTGGCCTTCACGCTGCGCGACGGCATGGAATACGTGGAGGCGTGCATGAAGCGCGGCCTGGACGTGGACGCCTTCGGCCCGCGCCTGAGCTTCTTCTTCAACAGCCACAACGAGTTCTTCGAGGAGATCTGCAAGCTGCGCGCCGCGCGACGCATCTGGGCGAACGCGATGCGTTTCCGCTTCGGCGCGAAGCAGGAGCGCAGCTGGCTGATGCGCACGCACGTGCAGACCGCGGGCTGCAGCCTCACCGAGCAGCAGCCGCTGAACAACATCGTGCGCGTGGCGTTCCAGGCCATGGCCGGCGTGCTGGGCGGCTGCCAGAGCCTGCACACCGACAG
>CAIPQY010000397.1 GCA_903867275.1 uncultured bacterium
AGCATCTGATCCAGCGTGCTCGATTCGCCGGGGATGTACAGGCCTTCGGGCTTCCACGGCAGATCGATCGGTGGAGGCGCGTTCTTGGACATCTCGATCTCGATGTACTGCCCGCCCGTGATGCCGGCCATGGCCAGGCGCGCGCGCAGTCCCAGCGTGACCGCGTTCTGCAGGTAGTCGCGCAGTTCGTCGGGTCCAACGCCCGCTGCGTCGGTGAGGATCTCCAGATCGGCGCGCACCAGTCCGCCCTTCCCTGAACCGATCACCTGCTTGGCGGGCGCCACATCCAGATACGCGAAGGAGAGTCGCTTGACCTCGCCCACCTGCACGCCGCGCACGCGCACCGGGCTGCCAACCGTCAGGCCAACCACGTTCTCGTCCAGGATGGTGTAGGCCATCACGCGCTTGCTGAACAGGCTGCGGCCGCCGAGCACCAGCACGCCGCTCACCACCAGCGCGGTGGCAAGCACCACGAACAGGCCGACCTTCATCTCGAGTTTGCTGCGGTTCATGCGGTGCTCCCGGTGGGCGTGGCGGTTGGAATGCGGTTCATGAAGGCCTTCACTTTCTCGTTGGTGGCGTGGTCGCGCAAGTCGGCGGGCACGCCGTCGGCGATGATGGTGCCAGCGACGCGATCCAGCATGATGAATCGGTCGGCGATGGCGAAGATGCTGGGCAGCTCGTGCGAGATGACCACGAAGGTGGTGCCAAGCATGCGGTTCAGGCTGAGCACCAGCGCGTCGAGATCGGCGCTGGTGACGGGATCGAGGCCCGCGCTGGGTTCATCCAGGAACAGCACTTCGGGATCCAGCGCCATGGCGCGCGCGATGGCGGCGCGCTTGCACATGCCGCCGCTGATCTCGGAGGGCAGTTTCAGCGCGGCATCGGCAAGACCCACCAGCGACAGCTTGGCCATCGCCGCGGCATCCATCGCGTCGGATGGCAGGTCGGTGAATTCCTCCATGGGAAGGCGCACGTTCTCGAGCAGCGTGAGGCTGCCGAACAGCGCACCCGACTGGTACATCACGCCGATGCGACGGCGAAGCGTCTGCAGCGCGCTCTCGTCCTGCGCGGGCAGTCGCACGCCGGCGACTTCCACGACACCCGAGACCGGCGGATCCAGCGTGACCAGACAGCGCCTCAGCGTGGTCTTGCCGCAGCCGCTGCCGCCGCCCACCACCAGCACCTCGCCGCGACGCACTTCCATGTTCAGCTTGGACTGCACCGCCACGCCGTCGTAGCCAACGGCGGCGTCCTGCATGCGCACCACCGGTGGCCCGAAGGTGCGGCGAGCGGAGTTTGGCGTGGCGTCGGCGTGCATGATTCAGATGCCGATGGTGTAGAAGAGCGCGCCAAGGATGCCGTCGGCGACCACCACCATCACGATGCCGCTGACCACCGCGCGCGTGGTGCTGGCACCGACCGCGCCGGGGCCTTCCAGGGTGAGAAGGCCGCTGTGGCAGCCGGTGCCCGTGACCAGCATGCCGAAGATCATCGCCTTCAGCAGGCCCTGCAGGAAATCATGTGGCGCCATGTTGTTGGTGATGGTGTTCAGGTAGATCGCCAGCGAGTAGCCATGCGCGGACATCACCACATAGCCGCCAAGCACACCGAGCAGGGTGGTGAACACGCTGAGCAGCGGCATGAGCAGCGTCACCGGCGCCATGCGCGGAATCACCAGGAATCGCACGGGATCCAGACCGAAGGTCTTCAGCGCGTCGATCTCCTCGGTCACCTTCATGGTGCCGATCTCGGCGGCGAAGGCGCTGCCCGTGCGACCCGCCAGGATGATGGCGGTCATCAGCGGTCCGAGTTCGCGGATCATGCTCACGCCCACGATCTGCGCCACCTGCAGCTGCGCGCCGTAGCGCGACATGGGGGCCAGGGTCTGGAACGCGATGATGGCGCCGATCAGGAAGCCCAGCAGGCAGACCACCGGGATCGCGTCAACGATGGCGCGGCTGGCCACCTGCAGCATGGTGCCCAGTCGGAACATGCGCGGGTTGGCGATCGCCGCCAGCAGACACAGCACCACGGCGCCGGCGAACTGCACCTGACCCACGATGGCGTGCAGCACCTGCAGCGTGGCGCGGCCGGCGTTCTGCACCACGCCGCCTTCGCGCGCGGGTGCCTGACCGGAAACCGATCCGCGTGCGAGCGCCACCAGTCGATCCAGATCGGAGCCGCCGCTGCGCACGGTGACCGCGCCTCCGGCCTGCTGCACGGCATCTCGCAGCCGGGCCAGCAATCCCAGTCCGGTGGAGTCGCAGCGCGTCACGCCGGAGAGGTCGAGCGTGAGCGTGCGGGGCGGGACCGGGTGAAGCACGGACATCGCGGCATCCCAACTGCCGGTCACGCTTGCTGCATCAAGGGCGCCGTGCAGCGACACGGTGACGGTGCCGTCGGCAGCGCGTTGCGTGGAGATGGTTGCGGCGTCAGGCATGCGGAGGAATGCAGTGTACGGATCGGCCGGGCGGTACTCTGCGTGGCATGAAGCGAACCCGACGAAACGCTGCCGAAGTCACGAGTTCACTCGATCGCACCTTCTCGCGACGCGCCTTCGTGCGCGGTGCCGCCACCTTCGCGGCGCTGCCGCTGATGCCCCGCATGGATCCATTCCGCATGCTGGGCCCCAATGGCAAGCTGCAGTTGGTCAAGATCGCCGTGGGTGGCATGGGCGAGAGCGACCTGCGCGAGCTGAGCGCACATCCGAACGTGGAATTCATCGGCCTGTGCGACGTGGACGTGCGTGGCAAGGAGAAGCTGGCGGGCAAGTTCCCCAACGCGACATGGTTCGCGGATTGGCGCGAGATGCTGGCCAAGCTTGGCGATCGCATCGACGGCGTGAGCATTTCCACGCCTGACCACATGCACGCGCCGATCGCGATGACCGCGATGCAGATGGGCAAGCACGTGTATTGCCAGAAGCCGCTTGGACACTCGGCGCTCGAGAACCGTCGTCTGGCCGAGTTCGCCGCCTCGCATCCCAAGGTGGTGACGCAGATGGGCACGCAGCGCTCGGCGATGATCGGTCGTCGCCAGCAGCTGCAGTTGCTGCGCGAGGGCGTGATCGGCAAGTTCAAGGAAATCCATGCCTGGAGCGATCGTCCGGCGGGCTGGTGGCCACAGGGCGAGCCGCGTCCGCAGGGTGGCGAGGCGCCGCCTGCGTGGCTGTCGTGGGACCTGTTCCTGGGCGTGGCGCCGGAGCGACCGTACCTGCCCAACCGCTACGCGCCCTTCAACTGGCGCGGCACGTACGACTTCGGCTGCGGTGCGCTGGGTGACATGGGTTGCCACATCATGGACTACCCGTTCATGGCGGCGAAGCTGGGGCTGCCCGTGTCGGTGCGTTGCGATGCAACCGATGGCACGGACGACGAGTATC
This sequence comes from uncultured bacterium, assembly GCA_903867275.1. Lineage (GTDB taxonomy): Bacteria > Planctomycetota > Phycisphaerae > Phycisphaerales > SM1A02 > SYAC01. The sequence continues at coordinate 3,386 of CAIPQY010000397.1, forward strand.
CGACCAAGGAGACGATCACGCTCACCTACGCGCCCACGGACATGACGGCGGGCAACCTGCAGGTGAAGTGGTACGACGGCGGCCTGAAGCCGAGCAACGCGTCGATGGGCATTCTGGATGACGTGGACACGCGCAGCAACGCCATCGTGGTGGTGGGCGAGAAGGGCACCATGCTGTGTCCGCTCGATCCCGAGTACGACAAGGCCGGCAAGGTCGTGAAGTCGGACGAGCCGCAGGCGTGGGACCCATCGAAGAAGGCGATGGCGCTGAAGCTGCCGAAGCTGGAGAAGCGCAACCACTGGCACCACTGGGTGGATGGTTGCTTCGGCAAGGCGAAGCCCGAGGCCAACTTCGAGTTCGCGGGTCTGCTGTGCGAAAGCCTGAGTGTGGGCGCGGCGGCGAGCCGCTTCGCCAATCGCGATCTGCAGTACGACGCGAAGGCGATGGTCTTCTCGAACGAGCCCGCGTCGAAGGTGATCCTGCAGAAGCCCTATCGCGCAGGTTGGGCGGTGAAGGGCCTCGAGGCCTGAGTCCGCGAAACAGGGACGGGGGTCGTTATTGGAATC
>CAIPQY010000398.1 GCA_903867275.1 uncultured bacterium
CCAGCACCCGTTCGTGCGCCGGCCCCGGTCCGCGTGGCGAAGCCCGCGCCCGAGATTCCAAACTTCGCCGAGGCGACGCCTTCCGTCGCCGCCTCGGTGCCTGCGCCCGCGATCGCGGCGCCCATGGTCGTTGCGGGCGCGCCCGAGTCGATCGCGGCCAGCGTGCCGGGGTTGTGGCCCGTGGCGATCCGTTGCCCCGGCCACCCAAGCGTGGAGTTCGCGACCGATGAGGCAGGCCGTCTGCACCTGCTGGCCTGGATCGAGAACGCCGCATCACTTCGTCCGGCGCGTGCATGGGCACAGCGCCACGCCGCCATCCTGCGCGCCGGCTTCCCGGGTCTGGCCGCCGATCCGCTGCCGCTGGTCGAGCGCCTGGCCTTCACCGACGCCACGCGTGCGGTGGAGTGGCACCACACGGGCGTGCGTCTGGACCTGCTGGTTCGCGCGCCGGCCGGCTGGTTGCATGTGCCGCTCAATGACGAGCGGTCGATGCAGCCTTGAGCGGTTGAGCCCGGCTTCGATCGACCCAACGCGTCTGCAACGATTGCGCCCCCAGCCTGCGCGATGTGTTCGCGTTGTTCAGTCGGGCAGCGCCGCTTGCAGCACGCGCAGCCAGTTGCCGTGCTGAAAGCCCTGCACGTCGGCGGCATTCAGCCCCGCCTTCGCAAGTGCGGCTTCAAGCACGGGCAGCTCTTCTGGCCGCTGCGCACCGACGGGGCAGTCAAGCGGCGTGAAGCCGCCGTCGAAGTCGCTGCCCAGCGCGATGGCCTGCGAGCCGGCCAGTGTGCGCACATGCATCACGTGGTTCACCGCATCCGCGAGCGTGGCGGGTCGATCCTTCGCCAGGAACTTGCCGAACAGGTTCAGTCCGCACAGGCCGCCGCGACCCGCAATGTCGCGAATCTGCGTGTCCGTGAGGTGTCGCGGCACATCGGCCGTGATGGCCGCGCAGTTCGAGTGGCTGGCCACCACGCAGCGATCGGTGGTGTGCATCAGGTCGTCGAAGCTTTGCCGGCTCAGGTGGCTCGCGTCATGCAGCACGCCCAGCGCATCGAAGGCCTGCACCAGCGCGCGGCCCTGCGCGCTCAGCGGACCATCCTGCGCGTTGCCGCCGCAGTAGCGCGAGCCGTACGCCCATGCCATGCCCACCACGCGCAGGCCCTGTTCAAACCACCAGCGTGCGTGCTCGGGCGACTCGATCGGATCGGCGCACTCCATCAGCAGCACCACGTGCATGGGGCCGCCGTCACCCACGGCATGCAGGTCAGCCTTGCGGCGCACGATGCGGATGGCGCCGCGCGCCTCCATGCCCTGATACACGCGCAACTGCAACCGACCGGCGCGCGCGGCTGCGCTGCCATCGTCGTCGGCGGGGTAACCCCACGGCGCGTCGGCTCCGCGTTCGGTGAAGATGGTGGCCAGGCTCAGCCCAACACCGCCAGCCTTCAGCGCAGGCAGGTTCACGCCGAAGCGATCGCGGTCTGGCGAAGGCGATTCCATGTCCACGCCCTGCATGGCGAGGTAGGCAAGGTCGAGGTGTCCGTCGATGCACATGCGCGTGGGGGTCATCGGAGGGCATTGTGCCGCAATCTGGCCACGCCGCGCGCAGGCATGGGGGGCGGCGGGCCCCCGCGTGCTTCGCCCGGTGCAGGGGTAGACTTGCGGCCCCACATGCGCACTGCCGTGAACACCACCTGGACCTCGCGCGGCATCGCCGCCGTGATCGCGCTGGCCTGTGCCGCACCGCTGGTGGTGGCCTGCACACTGGTGCCATCCGCCACCGGCATGGACACGCACCGGCAGTTGGGGCTTCCGGCCTGCGGTTGGCCGATGGCGTTCGGCATTCCCTGCTTCTCCTGTGGCATGACCACCTCGTTTGCGCTGGCGGTGCGAGGCCGTTTGCTGGCGGCCCTGTACGCGCAGCCCGCCGGCTTTGTGCTGGTGTGCGCCGCCGCTCTCGGCGTGGTGGTGGCCGCGTGGGTCGCCATCAGTGGCCGCTCGGTGCATCGATTTCTGCAGCCGCTTGCCACGGGCCGCCTGGCCATCGTGGCGTGCGTGGTGATCCTGGCGGGCTGGGGATGGAAGTTGGCCGTCATGAAGGGACTTTTCGCATGATGCGCGCCGTGCTCATGCTCGCCGTGTCGATGCTGGTCGGCTGTCAGATGCCGGCGCTGGTGAGCGCCGTGGGCCAGAACATCGAGCGCGAGAAGAAGATCGAGGTGCTGGCCAAGTACGCCGGCCTGGACAACAAGCGCGTGGCGGTGATGGTGAAGGCGGACATGGGAACGCTGTACGAGCATCCCTCGGCCATTCCCAACATCGCGCTCAACCTGTCGCAGCGACTGCACGAGAACGTGCCGGG
>CAIPQY010000399.1 GCA_903867275.1 uncultured bacterium
GGGCGGTCTCGCGGAGCTCGCATCCACGATCGCCTCCACCGGTGCCAGCGTGCAGCAGATCGATCATGAGCGCGCCTTCGGCGAGGCCGATGTGAGCCGCGTGACGGTGCGTTGTCGCGTTGAAGTACGCGATGGCACGCATCTCGAGACGCTGAAGAGCGCGCTGAAGTCCAAGGGCATCCAGGTCCACTGAGTCCCATACAAGGGACGGGGGTGTTTATGGGCCACGCCCGCAGGAGCGGCCCATAAACACCCCCGTCCCTCATATCGGACGATGCGAGATTTGGCGGAAAATTCGTCGCAGTCGCTTCAGACGGTCCTGGATCCCGTCGAAACAAGCGCACCATGCTGAATCTCACCAACGACAAGGAAGTGCTCACCACCGGCGAAGTCGCAAGCATCTGCAAGGTCGCCGCGCGCACCGTGAGCAAGTGGATCGATTCCGGACGACTCGAGGGCTACCGCATTCCGGGCAGCCGCGACCGCCGCGTGACCCGCGACGCGCTGGAGTCGTTCATCCGCAAGCATGGACTGCCGAATGCGTGCGCCTCGGCCAGCCGCGGCCTGGAGCGCGTCGTGGTGGTGGATGCCGACACAGCCACCGCCGACACGCTTGCTGCCGCGCTGGCCCAGGCCGCACAACGCGAGGTTCGCACCGCCAACACCGCCTTCGAGGCCGGCGTGGCGGTGGAACGCTTCAGCCCCCAGTGGGTGATCGCCGACACCAGCGTTGGCATGTCCGAACTCTGCGGCCTGCTCGGCTGGCTGCAGTCCGAGCGTTCGACCACCCGCGTGGCGGTGATGGGTCAGGGCTTCACGCCCGCCGACGAACTCGCCCTGCGCGCCGCCGGCGCCCGGGCGATCATCCGAAAGCCCTTCACGCTGCGCACCGTGGTGGAACTCATCAACGCCCGCGCCGCGATGGCGGGTTGATCGATCGGCGTGTGACCGACGCCGGGTTCTTCTAGGATGCGGGCCATGCGGATCGCCGCGGCCCAATTCGACCCGACCGTCGGCGATGTCGTCGGCAATCTGGAGCGCATCGAGCGCGCGGTGCAGGACGCGAAGGCGGCCGGCGCCACGGCGCTGCTGACGCCCGAGATGTCGCTGCTCGGATACCCGCCACGTGATCTGGTGCTGCGCCAGGGCGTGGCCGAAGCCTGCGAACGCGCCGCCGCCGAACTGGCGCGCCGCCATCCCGACATGCTGCTGCTGCTCGGCTTGCCGCGATGCGTGCAGCGCAAGGGCCGTCAGCTTGCCAACGCGCTGGCCATCTGCCGCGGCGGCGTGGTGGAGCGCTTCCACGACAAGCGCCTGCTTCCAACCTACGACGTCTTCGACGAGGATCGCTGGTTCGCCGCCGGCGACCATGTCACCGTGATCGAGCACGAAGGCGAACGCCTGGGCGTGCTCATCTGCGAGGACCTGTGGGGCGGTGCCGATGTGGACGCGAGTCGCGCCTACACGACCGATCCGGTTGCGGATTGCCTGAAGGCCGGCGCCACCGCGCTGCTGGCCGCCAGCGCCACGCCCTTCGTGCTGGGCAAGCGCGCGCGGCAGCATGCGCACCTGGCACGCATCGCCGCAACGCACGGCGTGCCCGTGCTCAGCTGCAATCAGGTGGGTGCGAACGATGATCTGGTGTTCGACGGCGCGTCGGTGCTGGTGGATGCCGCCGGTCGCATCGCCGAGTCGTGGCCACTGTTCGAGACCACCACGCGCACCGTGGACCTGCGTGGTGGCTGCCGCATCGCGCCGCCCGCCGAACGCGCGCGCGAACGCGACCTGATCGACGCGCTGGTGTGCGGCATTCGCGGCTACTTCCTGAAGACGGGGCATGCGAAGGCCACCATCGGGCTCTCCGGCGGCATCGACAGCGCCGTGGTGGCCACGCTGGCGGCGCTCGCGCTGGGTCCGGCTGCGGTGACCGGCGTGATGATGCCGTCGCGCCACTCGAGCGCGGGCAGCGTGGATGACGCCAAGGCGCTTGCCGCCAATCTTTCGCTGGGCCGCCTGCTCACGCTGCCCATCGCCGACCTGCACGAGCGCTTCGCTGCGCACATGAAGACCGCGCTTGGCGCCTTCGCGGGCCTGCCCGACGAGAATCTGCAGAGCCGTCTGCGCGGCCTGACCGTGATGGCGGTGAGCAACGCCGACGGCTCGCTGGTGCTGAGCACCGGCAACAAGAGCGAACTGGCCGTTGGCTACGCCACGCTGTACGGCGACATGGTGGGTGGCA
>CAIPQY010000400.1 GCA_903867275.1 uncultured bacterium
CATCCCGCGCCGATCCGCGCCGCGTGACACGCCGCACTACGACTTCGCGTGACACAGCGTGAAGTGAAGCGGTTGCGGCTCGGCCGCGTTCCACCATGACTGCAGGTGGGCAGGCTTGTCCGCGGGCAACTTCGCCACACGCGCCGGCAGCACCACCGGCAGCGGATCCACATCGAAGGGATAGGGATCGAGTTCCAGGCGACCGTTGCCATGCGGCGTCACGCGGATCGTCACCCGATCGCTCCAACCCTGACGCGGCACATCGTGCAGCTCGAACGCGTCATCGCCCAGTCCCTTTGACGGCGGATTGGCCGACGGAATCAGGTTGGAGGCGAGCGCCAGCGACAGGCCATCGCACAACTGCACCAGGCGCGCATGCGGCAGCAGGTGCTGCGGCTCGATCCACGGCGCGGTCGCCGCGTCGGCACGCAGCGTGTCCTTCCAGCCCGCCTGCATGCGCTCGAGTTCGGCCATGAATGCCTGCGCCGGCTCCAGGCCGCCCGGATACAGCTTGGCGGGCGAGCCCTTCCAGAACAGCGGGTGCGTGAAGGCGGGATCGGGATCGGGCAGCACGCGAATGGCATATAGCCAGTAGGCATGCATGCTGATCAGCAGGTTGGGCAGCGGCGACTGCGCGAAGCGACGCAGACCGTTGCGCCAGCGATTCATGCCGGCCTGCTGGTCCTTCAGCACCTCGCTGAGATCGAGTGGAAATCCGTCGGCGGCCGACACGTCGGGCGTGGCCTCCCACTCCCACCAGCCGTTGTCGTGCTGTGCAACGGCGAAGATCACCTCCGCGCGAAGGCGCTCGGCGTCAGGCGCGGGCGCGTAGTGACCGGGGCGCGCGAAGTGATCGTTGCCCCAGTGCGCCGCGAGGTAGCCGGCCACTTCGGCATGATCAGGCTGCGTGACCATCCATAGTTGGTCGTTCTTGGTGGTCTTCAGCACGCCGTGAATGGTACGCGCGAACCATGAGCCAACACGGTGAACAAGGCAGCGTCGCTGCGCTTCAACGCGAGGTCCTTCGACGATTTGCGCGCCTCGGCAAAGCCGAGCAGGCGCCCAGATGCGAGCCGGGTGGCGGCCGGGATGCCGTACACGGCGTGGCCGGATTCGCCGATTGTGAAGAGATCGATGGGTGTAGCGCCACAGCGCGCGGGTTGCGAGACGCATGCGGCGAGCAGACACGGCGATGCGCCGATGAGCCAGATGCGAGTGAGCATGGCACCCCAGCGTAGAGGCACATTCGCGCGGCGGCCCAGCAGCGTCACCGCTATGCTCGCCCCCAACGAACGCCCCGACACGGCTCCATCGCCACGCCGCGAACCCGCACACCCGATCGAAGGCCCAACTTCCATGACCCTCATCCTGGTCAGCGCCGCCCTGGCCTACATCATCACGCTGTACTTCCTGACGAACCCGCTGAAGCACACGCGCACGTTCATGTGGCGCCGCTTCACCAACTGGTTCCCGCTGGGCATGACCTACGCGTTCCTGTACATGGGCCGCTACAACCTGACCGTGGCGGCCGTGG
>CAIPQY010000401.1 GCA_903867275.1 uncultured bacterium
GCCATCGCCTTCATCGCGGGCGACGGGCCGTTCACCTTCACCATCGATGGCGGCGTGACGGGTGACGCGTGGGGCACGATCCTGGTGGCGTACAACGGCGAGCCGAGCGCGGCCACGATCGGCCTGCCGGGCGGCACTTGGAACCTGGTCGCCGATGCCACGCGCGCCGGCGTGCAGACCCTCGAGCGCGTGCAGAACACGCAGACGCTGCCCCCCTATTCGATGGTCATCCTGTGGAAGCCCTGAGCGCGCGTTCCCGGCAGGTCGGGCATCATGCGGCGCCATGACCATGCACCTGCCACATGACACGCCCTTCACGCTTCGAGCCCACGGCACCGACCTCACCATCGAGCCGCAGGCCGGCTGCGTGGCCACCAGCTGGCGACTTGGCGCGCGCGAGATGCTCGCGCTGCCGGCCCCGCGCGAGGCCTTCCTGAAATCGGCGCGCACGGGCGGCATTCCCCTGCTCTATCCCTACGCCAATCGGCTTCGAACCGACCGATTCAACGTGGCGGGGCGAGAGGTGAACCTTGCACTGCAACCCGACCTGAAGCGCGACGGCAACGGACTGCCGATCCACGGATTGCTGCTTCGATGGAATCAGTGGAGCGTGGAGCGGCTTGGTGATTCGTCAGCCCGCGCGAGCATTCGGTGGGCCGAGCATGCGAGCCTCATGCGTGCGTTCCCCTTCAAGCACACCATGCGCGTGATGTGGGAACTGGCCACGATCGATCGCGGCGCCTCCCTTCGCGTGACCACCGAGATCGATGCCGACGGTGGCATGGATGTACCGGCCGCCTTCGGATGGCACCCCTACTTCGCCATCACCAATCCAGCCAACGCGCAGGTGCACATGCCTTCCCGCCGGCCGATCACACTCGACGCCAATGGCGTTCCGGCGATGCCGATGCACCCCGGCGCCACCGTTGCACCGCAAGCCATGCCCGCATGCGGCGGCGAGGATGCGCTGTTCGCGGCGGACTCCGCGGCGTCCGTGACCGCTCGCATCACGCAGTCCGACCTCGACACATCGATCACCTTCGGCAACCCGTACGCGTTCATGCAGCTCTATGCGCCGAAGGTGGCCCCAAACGCGGCAGGCTTCGCCTGCATCGAGCCCATGCTGTGTGCAACCAGCGCGCTGAGCGATGACAACGCACCAGTGGTGCGCGCGGGCACCACGCTGCGGGCGGTCTTCGAGATTCGGGCAACAGCGGCCGGCGCACCGTGAACGCGATCGTCGCACTCACTTGCGCGACAGGCGCTCGAGTTCGTGACCTGGCGGCGGCGGACAATCGGGATTGATCCATCGGATCACCGCCGCCCAGCCGGCGCTTTCCTCGTCGTGTGGCAGGTAGCCGCGGATCGCGGTCACCGCATCCCATCCATCATGCAGGTGCGCGGTCAGCACCGGATCGGTGAGCTCGGCCTGCTTCACCTTGCTGATGTACGTGTTCGGTTCCAGCGACGCGACGAAGCGGCCGTACCCCGGCATGCGACTGCCGCCGACCATGCGCCACAACCTCCGCGCCTGCACCAGTTCGCGCGCCGCCTCCGTGAGCGCCCGCGCGATGCCGTGATGTTGGTGCTCAGGTGCCACCATCAGGTCGGCGCCGTACAGCGTGTGACCAGCGACCGGATCGTGATCGGCGAAGGAGTCTCCAGCCGTCATGGTGTCCCACGAATCGTCGATGTGAAACGCCGACATGTGCACGATCAGCGTGAAGTGCACACCAGCCACCGCGCCGGAAGCCTGGTGCACCGTCACGAACTGCCCCTCGGGAAAGCGCTGGTGATGCGCCTCCAGTTCGGCCTGCGTGTAGGGCCGCTCGGTCGGATACACCGCGGCACAGATCCGACCCACGGCCTCGTAATCGGCCTGCGTCATGGATCGGAGGGCGTAACCGGCTGGCAGGTGCACCGATGCGGATGGCATGCGGACACGGTAGCGCAACGCAGGCGCTCGCGCGCACAGCAGGTCAGGCTCCAAATCGTTGCGCAATGACTGCACCACCCGAACGTGGTCGTACGGTGCCCCTGCACCACCAAGGAGCCGACCATGCCCATGCAGACCCTGCACGACCTTTTCATCGAACAGCTGAACGAACTCTTTGCCGGCGAGGCGGCCAGCATCCAGGCCATGCAGGCCCTGCGCCGGGCGGCATCCAATCCGCGCCTCGCCAAGCTGCTCGAGGCGCACGAGCGCGAATCCGAGAAGCACGCGGCACGGCTTGAGGACATCTTCGACTCGCTCGAAGTGGTGCCTCGCCGCGCCGGCAGCCACACGCTGAAGGGCCTGTGCGACGACTGCGTGGAATGGGCCGGCATGTCGGGTGCTGAGCCACATGTTCGCGATGCGGCACTGATCGCCGCCGCGCAGCATCTGGAGCACGACGAGATCGCCGGCTACGGCTGCGCGCGCACCTGGGCCAGCCTGCTGGGGCATCGCGGCGTGGCCTCCGCACTGCAGCGCACGCTCAACGAGGAGCGTCGCGTGGACGAGCGCCTGACGCGTCTGGCCGAATCGCTGAATCGCGCCGCCGTGGAACCCGTGCCAGCGTGACCGGCGGCGTTTCAGAAGGAGTCCTCCGATGCGCAGCACGCTTCCACCATCACCAGCCATCGCACCAACGGTGTGGAGCGTCTCCATCCCCTGCGAGGACGCGCGCCTGCCCGGCAAGTTGACCATTCCACCGCAGGCCTCGTCGTTGGTGCTGTTCGCCCATGGCAGCGGCAGCAGCCGTCACAGTCCGCGCAACCAGTTCGTGGCGGATGTGCTGCATCAGGCGGGCATGGCCACGCTGCTGTTCGACCTGCTGACCGAGCACGAGAGCGAGGACCGGCGGAATGTGTTCGATGTTCGTCGACTGGCTGACCGCCTGCTGTCCGCCATCGGATGGTCATCGGCCCGGCACGCGACAGGCCACCTGCCGATCGGACTGTTCGGCGCCAGCACCGGCGGCGGCGCGGCCATCATCGCGGCGACGCAGCAACCGCTGGTGCGTGCGATCGTGTCGCGCGGTGGTCGACCCGACCTCGCAGGCCCATGGCTTGCCCACCTGACGGCGCCGACACTGCTTCTGGTGGGCAGCGAGGACACCGAGGTGCTCGCACTCAATCGTCAGGCCCTGGCGAGCATGCGGGGCCCACACCATCTCTCGGTGGTGCATGGCGCCACGCACCTGTTCCCGGAACCCGGTGCCTTGGAAGAGGTGGCCGGGCTCGCCCGAGCATGGTTCGCCGCACATCTCACCCACGGAGGCACACCATGACCGACATCCAGTTCGACAACCGCGTCGATGCAGGCCAGCGACTCGGCACGCTGCTGAAGCGCATTCGCATGCAGCACCCGCTGGTGCTCGCCATTCCGCGCGGCGGCATCGAGGTTGCCGCGCCACTCGCCGAGGCGCTAGGCGCCGAAATGGACGTGCTGCTGTGTCGCAAACTGTGTGCGCCCGACCAGCATGAGCTCGCCGTGGGTTCGGTGAATGAATCGGGCGATGTGCAGCTGAATCGCAACGGACGCGCCTTGACCGAGTCGAGCGCCACATGGCTCGAGCGGGAGCGCGGGCGACAGATGACCGAGATCGCGCGCCAACAGCGCCTGTTCCGCGCCGTGCGACCCAAGGCGCACACGAAGCAACGCACGCTGGTTGTGGTCGACGATGGCGTGGCGACCGGTGCCACGCTGATGGCCGCGCTGCAGATGCTGCATGACGCCAATCCGCATGAGGTGATCGTGGCGGTGCCGGTGGCTTCGCGGGAATCGATCCCGGGCATCCGCGCGCTGTGCGACCAGTTCGTGTGCCTGCACGAGCCGGAGGAATTCTGGGCGGTCGGACAGTTCTATCGCGACTTTCCCCAGCTCAGCGACGAGCGCGCCGTGGCACTGCTGCGTCAGCATTCGCCGAACGATCGCCGACGCGCCGAATCGCGTGCGCACAGTTCCATGACATCCAACTGAACCAAGGAGCCCGCCATGATCACCACCACCCAATCGTCCGACACCCGCATCCAGAACGACGTGCTGAACGAGCTTGCCTGCGACAGCGTGGTGGACGCGACCGAAGTCGGCGTGCAGGTGCATGGCGCCATCGTCACGCTGACCGGATTCATCAGTTCCTATCCCAAGAAGCTGGCCGCCGTCGAAGCCGCGCACCGCGTGCGAGGCGTGCTCGACGTGGTGAACCAGCTGCGCGTGCGCATTCCCTCCAACTGGGAACGATCGGACGAGACGATCGCCGCCCAGGTGCGCGACGCATTGAAGTCCGATGTGCTGGTGCCCGACGAACGCATCACCTCCACCGTGTCGGATGGCACGGTGACGCTGGAGGGGCATGTGCAGACCTGGCCCGAGCGCGTGCATGCCGAACAGGCGGTGCAGCGGCTTGCCGGAGTGAAGTGCGTGTCAAACCTCATCTCGGTGCTGCGCACCAACACCCCCGCCGAGGACATCCGTCGTCAGATTCTGGGTGCGCTGCGGCGGCAGGCCGATCGCGAAGCGCACCGCATCGATGTGGATGTGGATGACGGCGTGGTCACGCTGAAGGGTTCCGTGCGCTCGTGGGCCGAACGCAACGCGATCGAGCGCGCCGCGCAACATGTTCCTGGCGTGCGCCGCGTGGAGGACAAGACCACGCTCGATCCGGTGCACTGAGCGCCTCGCGGTGATCAGTCTCGCCGCGGCGCCCCTGCCTTCGAGGGCTCCTGCGCCGCCGCGACCACGGCCGCGTGGATCAGGCCGCGCAGCATCCCCTTGAACACGATGCCGTGCAGCGGAAGCACGGCGTACCAGTACGCGATGCCCATCAAGCCGCGTGGCCGGAAGCGGGCGGTCATGACCAGTGCGGTTCCCGGCACGCCCCCTGCACGCTCCGACAGGTCGAACTTCAGCGTGGCGACGCCCGGAAGCTTCATCTCGGCAGTCAGTTCGAGCTGACGCGGGGCATCGATCACGGTCACGCGCCAGAAGTCGAGCGCGTCGCCCAATCGCAGCGTGCCCGCGCTGCGACGTCCGCGTCGGAGGCCCGGCCCGCCGACCAGCCGATCCATCACGCCGCGAATGCGCCACAGCCAATCCGCCGCGTAATAGCCGTGCTTTCCACCGAGCGAACACACCGACGCCCACACCGCCTGCTGCGGCGCGGTCGTCTCCATCTCCCGTCGATCGATGAACACCGTGCCGCCCGCCCACACCGGATCCCCTGGCATCACGCCCGCATCACTCCATGCGGTCTCCACTTCGCCGGACTCGTCCTTCGCCAGAGCCGCATCCATCGCCTGCCGGATCGTCAGGCATTCGTGTGGCATCAGTCGCGCGGCCTCGTCACCGCGGCAGATCACGCGGTTGCGCAGACCCTCCGCGAGCGGCCGCGCGATGCTCGCGTGCAGCGGCGTCACCACATGGATCCACAGCGAACTCAGTCGCGGCGTCAGCACCGGTACGGGAATCACCAGGCGCCGCCGAAGATGCAGCGCCCCCGCCATGTCGCGCATGATGTCGGCGTAGCTCTTCACTTCCGGACCACCGATGTCCAGGGTGCGCCCCGTGGTCGCGGGCGTTTCCAGCGCCGCAATGAGGTAGTGCAGCACGTCCCGCACCGCGATCGGCTGCGACTGTGTGTGCACCCACCGCGGGGTGATCATGATCGGAAGCCGCTCCACCAGATAGCGCAGGATCTCGAAGGAAGCCGAACCGGAACCGATGATCATGGCGGCACGCAGCACCGTCACCGGCACGCCGGACGCCCGCAACGCCACCTCCACCTCGCGCCGCGAGGACAGATGCTGGCTCAGTCCTTCGCCGGTGTCGCCAAGTCCGCCCAGGTAGATGATGCGCTTCACGCCCGCCGCCGCGGCGGCACGACCGAATCCTTCCGCCAACGCCTGATCGCGCGTGCGATAGTCCAGGGTCGACGCTTCCATCGAATGCACGAGGTAGTAGGCCGCCTGGCATCCACGCATGGCCTTCGACAGCGCTTCTGGGTCGCCCGCATCGCCCGTCACGATCTCCACCCGGGGACTCGACGCCCACGGCCGCGCGCGCAGCTTCGCCTCGCTGCGCACCAGACACCGCACGCGATAGCCGCGCTCGACCAGCCTCGGAGCAAGACGACCGCCGATGTATCCCGTGGAGCCGGTGATCAGGATGGTTGGAGGCTCTGCGATGCTGGTCATGCCACAGCCTAGCCACACGTGCACTGATCGACGCGGCCGAGGTGGATCGCGGCGGAACCTGCGCGCCTCGCCAGTGAGCGCTCAGCCACGGCGGCGCCTGACCAGCAGCCCCATCGACACGCACCATGCGAGGCCCGCCGGGGCAGGTACGGCGTCCGCGGGGAAACTCTGCACCTGCAGTCCAACGCCGGCGGTCGGGCCGTGGCCCGCCACGTCGAAGGCGAGCGGGGTGGTGCCCGCCCCGCAGCCGCGCGGCAGGC
>CAIPQY010000402.1 GCA_903867275.1 uncultured bacterium
GGCCACTGACGCGCCACAGGCGACGCACATCGAGTCGGCGCTGCGCATGCTGCAGGCACACGCGGCGAAGCCGATCAGCGTGTTTCCATCAGGCCCGCTCACCACGCTCGCTCGCGCCTGCAGCGCCATCGACGATGTGGCGATGGATCTTCTGTACCTGCAGCCGGTGCTCGAGGTGCCCGCCGCGCAACCCCTGCCGCGCACCACCGGCACTGCGCGCAGCCATCTTGATCGCCTGGAGGCCGAAAGCATCCACATCCTGCGCGAAGCCGTGGCCGAGAGCGACAACCCGGTCATGCTGTACTCGGTGGGCAAGGACAGCTCCGTGATGGTGCACCTTGCGCGCAAGGCGTTCTTCCCCGCGCCGCCGCCCTTCCCGCTGATGCACATCGACACGCGCTGGAAGTTCCAGGAGATGTACCTGTTCCGCGAATTCATCGCGAAGCAGAGCGGCATGCCGCTGATCGTGCACGTGAACCCGGAGGCGATCGAGCGCGACATCAACCCCTTCGATCACGGCTCGCAGTTGCACACGCACATCACCAAGACCGAGGGCCTGAAGCAGGCGCTTGATCTGCACCGGTTCGATCTGGCCTTCGGTGGCGCGCGCCGCGACGAGGAGAAGAGCCGCGCCAAGGAGCGCATCTTCAGCTTCCGAACCAGCACGCACCGGTGGGACCCGAAGAACCAGCGCCCCGAGGTGTGGGACCTGTACAACGCGGGCAAGGCCAAGGGCGAGAGCATCCGCGTGTTCCCGCTGAGCAACTGGACCGAACTCGACGTGTGGGAGTACATCCTGCGCGAGGGCATTCCGGTGGTGCCGCTGTACTTCGCCAAGATGCGCCCCGTGGTGGAGCGCGACGGCCTGCTGCTGATGGTGGACGACGACCGCATGCGGCTGCTGCCGGGCGAGCGCATCCAGCGGCGCATGGTGCGCTTCCGCACGCTGGGCTGCTACCCGCTCAGCGGTGCGTTCGAGTCGAACGCCGCCACCCTTGAAGACATCATGGTGGAACTGCTGCAGGCGCGCACCAGCGAGCGCCAGGGTCGCGCCATCGACGCCGACGCCGCCGCCAGCATGGAGAAGAAGAAGCACGAGGGCTACTTCTGATGCCGCGCAAGCAACCGCCTCAACCCACCGAGGAAGCCGTGTCGCTGCAGGCATTCCTGGAACGCCAGCGCCAGATCGGCCTGCTGCGCTTCATCACCTGCGGCAGCGTGGACGACGGCAAGAGCACGCTGATCGGCCGTCTTCTGTGGGGAAGCCAGCTGCTGTTCGAGGATCAGGTGGCGGCGCTCGAGAAGGACTCGCGCAAGCACGGCACGCAGGGCGAGGACATCGACTTCGCGCTGCTGGTGGATGGCCTGGCCGCCGAACGCGAGCAAGGCATCACCATCGACGTGGCCTACCGCTTCTTCAGCACCGACAAGCGCAAGTTCATCGTGGCCGACACGCCGGGTCATGAGCAGTACACGCGCAACATGATCACCGGCGCCAGCACCGCCGACACCGCCGTGCTGCTGGTGGACGCCAGCCAGGGCGTGCTGGTGCAGACGCGGCGACACGCCTTCCTGGTGTCGCTCATGGGCATCCGCAATGTTGCGCTGGCGGTGAACAAGATGGATCTGGTGGGCTTCGACCGCGCAGCCTTCGATCGCATCGTGCAGGATTTCCAGGCTTTCGCGAAGCCGCTGGGCTTCACGGGCATCACGGCCATCCCGATGTCGGCCTTGAAGGGCGACAACGTGACCGAGCGCTCGCGACACACGCGCTGGTACGCGGGCCCGACGCTGATGGGATGGCTGGAGACCGTGCCGGCGCGGAAACCCGCGATGGAACGCTTCTGCTTCCCGGTGCAGCTGGCCGTGCGACCCGACGCGAACTTCCGCGGCTTTGCAGGCACCATCGCCGAGGGATGGGTCGCCGCCGGTGATGCCGTGCGCGTGACCGCCAGCGGCGAGACCGCGCGCGTGCAGCGCATCGTGACCATGGACGGCGACCTGCCGCGCGCCGAGCAGGGCCAGGCCGTCACGCTCACGCTCGACCGCGAGGTGGACGTGTCGCGCGGCGACGTGATCAGCTGCAGTCAGGCCATCGACACCACCGACCAGTTCGAGGCCACGCTGGTGTGGATGCACCAGGATGCCGGCCTGATCGGCCGCAGTTACATGCTGAAACTGGCCACGCAGACCACACCCGTCTCGATCACCGGCATCAAGCACGGCATCAACGTGAACACGCTGGCGCACGAGCCGCGCAGCACGCTGGCCCTGAACGACATCAGCGTGTGCACGCTGGCCACCGGCAAGGCGATCGCCTTCGACACCTACGATCACTCGCGCACGCTGGGCAGCTTCATCCTGATCGACCGCTTCACCCATGCCACGGTGGCCGTGGGCATGATCCGCCACAGCCTGCGCCGCGCGCAGAACGTGCATCGGCAGGCCCTCACCATCACGCCGCAGGATCGCGAGCGGCTGAACGGCCATGCGGGCCGCGTGATCTGGTTCACCGGCCTGTCCGGCAGCGGCAAGAGCACCATCGCCAACGCGCTGGAGATGTCGCTGCACAAGGACGGCCGCCACACCTTCATCCTGGATGGCGACAACGTGCGTCAGGGCCTGAACCGCGACCTGGGCTTCACCGACGCCGATCGCGTGGAGAACATCCGCCGCATCGCCGAAGTCGCCAAGCTCATGGCCGACGCGGGCCTGATCGTGATGACCAGCTTCATCTCGCCATTCCGTGCCGAGCGCGAGATGGCGCGCGAACTGATCGGCGCGCACCGCTTCGTGGAGGTGCATGTCAGCACCTCGCTGCAGGAATGCGAGAAGCGCGACGTGAAGGGGCTGTACCGCAAGGCGCGCGCAGGCCAGCTGCCGAACCTGTCGGGCATCGGCAGCGCCTACGAGCCGCCGATTGAACCGCAGATCGCCATCGACGCCGCCACCGTCGGCGTGGCCGACGCCGTGAAGCGACTGCGCGCGCTGCTGGACTGACCCACGCCGCCCCCGATGGGAGCGGCCGATCAAGCAGATTGGAAGTGGAGCCGAGGGGAGTCGAACCCCTGTGCCGAGACGCTCGCAATGAAGGCTTCTACGCGTGTATTCAGCTGTTCCATCTCGGACGCCCTGTCAGTCGCTGACCACTTCAGGGAGTCCCAGACAGGCAAAGTGTCGCAAGAAACCGCCTGTCAGGGTTCACTTGCCATCCCGATGTTTATGGACACTCACGCCATCGGGCGTCACGTGGTGTCCATGCAACCTAATTAGGCTGCGAGAGCGTACTGCGTGTTGGCAGACGTTATTGTGCCTACTTTTTACGTGGCCAGCAGGCTCCACGACGCGCAACCTTCATCCGAATTCGCCCGGTCGATGCCGGTACGGCCCCAATTGTCAAAGAACGGTGCCATTGTAGGCACACCATGCGCCGGCGCGAAACGCGCGTTCACTTCGCCACTTCGTCCACGGCGCGCAGGCGGTTGAGGCAGTTCAGTGCCGCGACCTTGTAGCACTCGGCGAAGGTGGGATAGTTGAACACCGTGCTCAGGAAATAGTCCAGCCCGCCGCCGAGGGCGATCACCGCCTGACCGATGTGCACCAGTTCGGTGGCCTGGCTGCCGATGCAGTGCGTTCCCAGCAGCTTGCGCGTCTCGCGGTGGAAGATCAGCTTCAGCAGTCCGGCCTCGTCACCGCGGATCTGGCCACGCGCGCTCTCGGAGTATCGCGCCACGCCGATCTCGTA
>CAIPQY010000403.1 GCA_903867275.1 uncultured bacterium
GCATCACGCTCCCGCCGGAGAAGGACATCAGTCCACAGGCCAGCGCCGCGCTGCGTGATCTGGCGGCGCTCATCGGTGCGCCCATCGATCCGGTGACCACGAAGCCCTACACATTCGAGGAACCCGCAGGCATTCGTGGATGCTTCCCGCCGCCGACTGCGAAGATCCTCGTGCGACCCACGAGTTCTCCGTTCGAGTGTGCCACCATCAATCCGAGCACGGGGCAGCTGCAGGGCGACAGCGCGCAGCCGCCCACGCAGTTCCCGGGCATCATGCTCGGTGAATCGACCAACACCACGGGTCGCGACTACTTCACCACATGGACGCACGTCGCACGCAGCTGGAGCCGTCTCTTCGATGCGCAGATGGCCACGTTGAAGGCTGACGGTCCCGCCGCCAATGGCGGCAACGCGAAGGCTGCGCTTGTGCACAGCGCGCCCATGATCGCCGGCGCCACCGCGAACCTGCCTGTCTGGGGCTGGACGCAGCAGATGGTGGATACATCGTTCGTTTCGGCCAACAGCAACGTGATCCCGAACAATCGCAAGGCACCGCGCTTCGTGTTTGCGGCGCGCAGTGAGCCGGACGGCTCGATGAATCCGACCCGCCCCAAGCGCATCGAGCTCGATGGCTTTCAGGCGAATCCCGATGCGGGGGAGGTTGATGCGGCCAAGAAGGCCCAGCCCGGCACGGTGCCTGCGGTCGAGGAGACTGCGCTTGGCGACATCTTCCGTCTGGATGCCACCGCATCGCCGCAGGATCCGGACACCTGGAGCCCGGTCATTGGCAACATTACATGGATGGCTGACACCACCGACTTCGGCTGGTTCACCTCTCCGTTGTGGGCACCGCTGCCTGACTTCTCCGGCCTGACGGCCACCACGGGTACGCCGGCCACCACCCTTGCCAGCGGCAACTACCCCGAACTGATCCTGCGAAAGCCGTTCGCGTTTGCCTGCCAGACGGTCGTGGATCCGCAGCCGGGACGATCCGACAGCACCACGCGTCGACTGGTGGCCTACTACGGCGATCCCACGAAGACGCCGGGGCCGTCAGGCAACCCCGTCAACACGCGGTTCGTGATTCCGGAATGGGCCACGCCGCCTGGCGGCACCGCGTCCAACATCAATTCCGCGTTCACGCGGATCTACATGGCCGACAAGGGTGCGCGACTGCTTGATCACAATGGCAAGCTGCTGCCGCTGGTGCTGGACACCGGTCGGCCCGATCCGACCAAGCATGTGTGGAACCTGCAGGGCGTGTGGAACACGCTTGCACGCATCCCGCAGGCGCAGTCCATGCAGATGCTGCAGAAGGACGATGATTTCGAGCAGGTGGGCGAGTTGCTCGATGTGTTCCTGTGGGGCCCGGCCTATCGCATCGGCTCGGCGACTGAGGAAAGTTCCACGCGTGTGACGCCAGGCAAGCTGCGCGCCTCTGCAGTGATTGCCGATCCCGTCGTCGGCAATCCAAGTCGATTGGTGCCGCAGTGCCGCGCCACGTTCGCGGAAATCATGACAGGACGTGTTCCCGGCATGCCGGTGGGCGAGGGCAGCATGGTGAACCGCTTGCAGGTGGATCCACCCAATCTCGCGTTCTCGGGGGCGAACGTCTGGCAGTACGCGGGCAATCCCGCGCTCCGGACACCGTACGCGCCGGCAGTGCCATGGGGCATGCGCGTGTTCGACGCATTCACGCTGGATGCATCGGGTGCGGCACCGCGTTACGACTGGAGCGATCGCAGTGCGGGCACCAACATCAAGACATGGCCGGCGAACACCACCAGCAACCCGGTGTTCGAAACGTCGGCGGGTGCCGTGACTGGATCGAGTTCCTACGACACGCGGCAGGACAACACCGCATTCCGGCCGGTGGGCTCGCTGCTTCCACCGGACGCATATCGGTACCCGACCACCACCGGCGCGTTGGGGCCCGTCACCCGCACCACGCTGGCGCAGTGGGAAGTGGATCGCAGCCCCATGCTTTCCGCCGGCTTCGCTGGCAAGGGTGTGAAGGGACTTCTCAACATCAACACGGCGCCGCTCGAGGTGTTGAGCACGCTGCCGCACATGACGCAGTTGATCTACGACGACAGCGGTCGCGTGAAGAATTCGACGTCGGGCTACACCATCGACTCGCCGGTGACGGGTCCCACGCCCGTGGGCACGGATGACACCTTCGACCTGAGTCTGGCTCCCGCGGCAGGGCGATCGCAGAACCCCACCAATCTCTTTGCGAGTTCGATCGAGATCTACCGCGATCGCCTGAATCCGAGTCACTTGCTGCAGGGCAAGCCCACGTCGGATGTGAGTGCGTATTGGCCGGATGCCGCCAATCCATTGGCCGTGCGCGCTGGCAAGACGCCAACGCATCCGACCTACATCGATCGAGGCGATCCCGCACCGCTTGGCAGTTTCTCCGGCGCTGTGGCGCTTGCCACCGACCGATCGTTCGTTGGACCGAACGCCGCTGGATCCAGCCGCCTCGCCAACGTGAACATGCCGTTCAATCGCGGCATGCGCTCGGCGCGCGGCTTCGAGACGATCGGCGAATTGACCGGCCTTGCCCGCACCACGCTCGCCAACCCGGCCTTGCTGGGCGCCGCGGGTGCGGGGTTCCCTGACTGGCAGTACGACCAGGCGTGGGGTGTGCGGCTGGCCGGTCGTGATCCCTATCGGTTCCAGTACGCCGCCGGCCCGGATGGTGACGGTTACGGGCAGGGCTGGTACGCGGGCTTGAAGAAGACTCCTGGCGAGGCGCTGGATGCGCGAGTGTCCACCGACCGCCAGGGTGTGCGTGAATTCAACTTCGTGAACGCGAGCGTGCCTGCCGATCAGATCACCGTGGAGGAGGCGTTCTCCCTGTCACCCGACAGCAGCTACGGCGACAGCGAGGAGCAGAACCTGCTCTTCAAGGGCATCAGCAACCTCATCACCACGCGCAGCGACGTGTTCACGGTGTACTTCCGCATCCGCACCGTGAAGCAGGATCCCACCACCGGCGGCTGGAACGGAACCGATCCGGACAGCGTGCTGGAGGACGCGCGCTACGTGATGTGCGTGGATCGCAGCAACGTGAATCGCCCGACCGACCAGCCGCGCATCGTGTACTTCTCGCGCGTGAACGAATGAGTCGCGCCACGAAACAGGTTTCCATGCATGGGCGCGCTGGTTGACGCCGCCTACCTGATCGGCATGACCGCCGCCTCGCCGTTGTGGGGGTGGCGCATGTTCAGTCGAGGCAAGCATCGCACCGACTGGGCCGCGCGATTGGGGCAGGGCTGTGCTTTGCCCGCGCCGGGTGCAGGCGGGCGCCTGCTCATTCACGCGGTGAGCGTCGGTGAGGTGAACGCGGCCCGCGGCCTTGTGGAATCCATGGCGGCGCGCGGCGATGTGGTGCTGTGCGTCACCACCGACACGGGCATTGCGCGCGCCATGCAGCTGTTCGGTCAGCGCATTCCGGTTGTGCGCTACCCCTTTGACGCTGGCTTTGCGGTCCAGCGCTTCCTCGATCGTGTGCAGCCCACCACGGTCGCGCTGATGGAACTGGAGCTGTGGCCGAACTTCATGCAGGCCTGCGCCGCGCGGCACATTCCGGTGTGCGTGGTGAATGGTCGGCTGAGCGCCCGCAGTTTCAAGCGGTATCGACTTGCCCGCGGGGTGCTGCGCCCGATGTTCGCGCAGGTGCATCAGGTGGCCGCCCAGACGCAGGACTACGCGGATCGCTTCGTGGCCATGGGTGTCCCCGCCGACCGTGTGTCCGTGACCGGCACCATGAAGTGGGACACCGCGCAGGTCGCCGACACGGTTGATGGTGCCGAACAGCTCGCCTCCGACATGGGCATCGATCGTTCGCGCCCACTGGTGGTTGCTGGCAGCACCGCGCCCGGCGAGGAAGCGCTGCTGCACAGCGCCGTGCCCGAAGGCGTGCAGCTGCTGTGCGCACCACGCAAGCCCGAGTGGTTCCATGCCGCCGCCGCCGCATTGCCCGGTTGCGCGCGCCGCAGTCGGGGCGAGTGCGGCAGCTCGACCGGCCGCTTCCTGCTTGACACCATCGGCGAACTGCGCAAGGCGTATGCGCTGGCCACGGTGGTGGTTGTGGGGCGCAGTTTCGGCGCCCTGCACGGCAGCGACATGATGGAACCGGTGGCGCTTGGCAAGGCCACCATCATCGGGCCACGCCACGGCGATTTTCAGGACACGGCCGACAAACTCGTGCAGGCAGGGGGCTTGCGGGTGACCAGCGCCGGCGAGCTGGTGCGCGACCTTTCGGCGTTGCTGAACGATGCGACCAACCGCGGCGAGATGGTGGCTGCCGGCAGGGCGGTCATCGCCCGGGAACAGGGGGCCACCGCTCGTCATGCGGCACTGCTTGGCAAGGTGCTTTCGTCAGCGGGGCATTTGCATGGCACAATCGGGCAGGAGCCCGCCCATGCCTGAAACCTTCCGCGAGGACGACCTGCTGGCCTACATCCGCGATCAGTCGCGCATGCTGGGTCCTCGCGTTCGCACTGGTCCCGGCGATGATCTGGCGGTGCTCGACTTCCATGGGCACGGATTGCTGGTGGGTGTGGATCAGGTGATCGAGGGCGTGCACTTCACCAAGGGCACGGCGCCCGAACTCGTTGGTCGCAAGGCCGTGGCTCGCAACATCAGCGATGTGGCCGGCATGGCGGCGCGCCCGCTGGCGATGGTTGCCAGTTGCGTGCTGCCGCCCGATGTCACTCCCGAGTTCGCCCGCCGTCTGGTGGATGCCGTTCGTCGCACCGCGCTGCAGTTCAATGCACCACTGGTTGGCGGCGACACGGCGCTGCATCGCGGCCCCGGTCCGCTCACCGTGTCGGTGACCGTGCTGGCCGAGCCGGTCTCGCAGGCCATGCATCCCGTGCTTCGTTCCGGTGGGCACGCGAACGATCGCCTGTTCGTCACCGGATCGCTCGGCGGCTCGCTGCTGTCTGATGGCACCGGCAAGCACCTTGATTTCGAGCCCCGCCTCGATGAGGCCGAAGCACTGCACGCAACCCTTGGCGGTGAACTGCACGCCATGATGGATCTCTCCGACGGCCTGGCTCGCGACGCCGCGCGGCTGGCCGAGGCGAGCGGCCTGCAGGCCGTGATCGATGTTGCTGCACTGCCTTGCAATCCGGGTTGCGGATGGCGCCAGGCCAGTGCGACGGCGAGGACTACGAACTGCTGCTCGCCGTGGGCGGCACGCGCGCCGTGCCGGCGGTCGTTGGCAGGGGCCGAACCCGCATTTCGCAGGTGGGCGTGCTTCGGGCCATGCCGTTGCCCACCGCTCCGCGCGTGGTATGCATGCTGTCCGACGTGGAGCTGAGCCTTGATGGCGCCGCTGGTTTCCACGACGCCAATCGAGTGTTCGAGGCGCGCTGACATGGGGGTGTTCTCGATCCAGACCCCGGACGCCGAATGCACGCAGCGCGTTGGAAGGGCGCTTGCGCTCGAGTTGCTGCCCGGCGACTGCGTTGCACTGATTGGAGACCTTGGCGCGGGCAAGAC
>CAIPQY010000404.1 GCA_903867275.1 uncultured bacterium
ACCGCCTGTCGCAGCAGTCGCCATGCGCGCGCGCTGGCCGGAAGCGTGGGCAGCAGCGACAACTCGTTCGGCGCCGCGCCCACCAGCGTGTCCAGCAGCTCGGCCAGCCGCTCGCCGCGTACGCGCGACAATCGCGCCTCGTGCAGCGACTGCGCGAGCCATGCGAATCCCTCCAGACGCGCCGCGCCCGCGATCGATCCATCGGCAAGCCACCGGTCGAGCGCCTGGGCCACGGCTTCCACTTCCTGCTCGGTGGCGGGCAGATCGCGCTCGAGATCGGCGACCGGCATGCGCTCGCACGCCTCGGGCACCATCGCCTGCAGTCGACGCAGCTCAGCCTCGTGCGTGGCGAGCCCCGCGCCCGCGCTGCGCCGCACGCTCACGCACGCGAAGTTCACGCCAACCTGCGCCCCGCGTGGCCCTGGCGCGAACGAGAACGGGAACAACTGACACGCCACGGGCTTCGCGGCAAGGCCGTGCCGCGCGTGGATGCGGCACTTGCCACCTTCGCCGAGAAAGATGCATGCACCATCCGCGCGCTGGCGCAGCCAACGACGCCCCGCGAACGCCACCCAGAATGGCTCGCCCAGTTCGGCATCCCATCCCTGCGCCTGCACGCGCTCGAAGTCGTCGCCCCGAAGCTCGATCGTGAAGTCACGGCAGCAATCGCCGCAACCGTGGCAGCTGTATCGCTGCTCGGGCACGCTCGGCATCAGCACGGGAAGTCGCATGCATCAGCCTAGGCGTCGGATCGCTTCGGCCATGGCGCGCGCCGCGTGACCGCGGTGGCTGCGCAGGTTCTTGGCCTCGGGAGCCAGTTCCGCGCTCGAGCAACCAGCATCGTCGAGCCACAGCCACGGGTCGTAGCCGAATCCATGGTCGCCGCGCGGCACATCGGCGATGCGACCCTCGAAGGTGCCACGCGTTGTGGCCAGCACATGGCCATCGGCATCGGCCAGACACATGCAGCACACGAAGCGCGCCGCTCGCCGATCCGCCGGCACGCGTGCCATGCGCTCACGCAGCTTCGCGTTGTTGCGCGCATCGCGCTCGGCGCGTGCGCCTTCCGCCCCTGCCCACACCGCGCTGTCCACACCCGGCTCACCACCGAGCGCATCCACTTCCAATCCAGAATCATCGGCCAGCACGACACGACCAGTCGCCTTCGCGTAGGCCACGGCCTTGATGCGCGCATTGGCTTCGAACGTGCGCCCCGTCTCTTCCGGCTCGGCAAACGGGCCACCCACTTCGTCCAGTCCACGCAGCACGATGCCCATCGGGCCCAGGATGGCGCGGATCTCCTCCACCTTGTGCGGATTGCCCGTGGCCACCACGATGTCGCGCACCGCGCTCACGTCTGCAGCACACCCGTGCGCAGCGGCGCGTCCATGGGCGCCATGTGCGCCAGCGCCAGCGCGAAACCCAGCTCCTCGCGCGTCTTCGCCGGCTCGATGATGCGGTCCACCCAGCCACGACTCGCCGCGTAGCGGATGTCCTGCTGCTCGGTGTAGCTCGCGGTGATCGCCTTCAGCAGCTGCGCGCGCATCGCCTCGTCCACCTTCTCGCCCTTGCGTTCGCGCGCCGCCAGATCGATCTGCAGCAGCGTGCCGGCCGCCTGCGCCGCACCCATCACGCTGCAGCGGGCACCAGGCCACGCGAGCGTCAGGAATGGATCGAAGGCGCGGCCGCACATCGCGTAGTTGCCGGCGCCGAAGCTGCCGCCCACGATCAGCGTGATCTTGGGCACCACGCAGTTGCTCATGGCGTTCACCATCTTGGCGCCCGCGCGGATGATGCCGCCCTGCTCGCTGTCGCGGCCCACCATGAAGCCGGTGGTGTCGTTCACGAACACGATCGGCACGCGCCGCTGGTTGCACTCCAGGATGAACCGGGCGGCCTTGTCGGCGCTGTCGTCGTAGATCACCGCGGGCATGTTCATCGACTTGCTCGGGCCCGCCTTGCCGCCCGGCATCTGCCGTTCGGTCATCTTGCGCTGATTGGCCACGATGCCGCACGGCAGCCCGTTGATCGTCGCATAGGCGCACACCAGGCTTCGTCCGTGCTCCGCGCGATATTCATCGAGCGAACCCTTGTCCACGAAGCACTTCAGCAGATCGACCATGTCGTATTGCTTCGCCGGGTCGCCGCTGAACACGTCCAGTGCATCGGCCTCGGGGCGCTCGGGGCCAGCCACCTTGCCATCGGCCTTCGCCATCTTGCGCGCCGCGTTGTGCTTGGCCATCAGGCTGCGCAGGCGCGTGATGCAGCTTGGATCATCCTTCTCGCGGAAGTCGATCGTGCCGCTGATCTGCGCGTGCATCTGCGCACCGCCCAGTTCCTCGCTGGTCACTTCCTGACCGATCGCCGCCTTCACCAGCGCGGGGCCGGCCAGATACAGGCCGCTGCCCTCGGTCATCAGCAGCGTGTCGCACAGCACGGGCAGGTAGCCGCCGCCAGCCACGCAGTTGCCCATGATCGCCGCCATCTGCGGAATGCCCATGCCGCTGTACACGGCGTTGTTTCGGAAGATGCGACCGAAGTCGTCGGTGTCGGGGAACACGTCCTCCTGCAACGGAAGGAACACGCCCGCGCTGTCCACCAGATACAGCAGCGGCAGTCGCGCGCGCTCCGCGATCATCTGCGCGCGGATGATCTTCTTGCAGGTCATCGGAAAGAACGCGCCAGCCTTCACGGTGGCATCGTTCGCCACCACCATGCACGGACGCCCCTCCACCACGCCAAGCGTGGTCACCACGCCGGCCGCAGGAGCGCCGCCGTACTCGCGGTACATGTTCCAGGCGGAGAGAAGTCCGCACTCAAGACGCGGCGTGCCCTTGTCCAGCAGCAGGTCGATGCGCTCGCGGGCCGTCAGTCGGCCGTGGCGGTGCTGTCGCTCGATGCCGGAGGGGCCTCCCCCCTGTTCCACCTTGGCGGCTTCGGCCAGATAGGCGTTGACGGCGTCTCGAAGGGTGCTGGGAGCTGCTGCAGCGGTCATGGGGGGTCAGAATAGGGGGTTTTGGGGCCTTCCATGCCGCGCGCGGGCGGTTCGCACGGGTTTCGCAACCCCCCCTGAAGGCATGTCTTGCGGAGAGAGGTCCGTTTCGATTACACTCGCCCCTCCAAAACTTCCCCAAAGAGAGACGAACGGAACCATGATTTCAGCCACCGCCAAGAAGAAGGCCATCTCCACCAGCAAGCGCCATGACACCGACTCGGGCAGCCCCGAAGTGCAGGTGTCGGTGCTCACCGAGCGCATCGTGTCGCTCCAGGATCACTTCAAGTCCAACCCCAAGGATCACGGCAGCCGCCGCGGTCTTCTGCTGATGGTTGGCCAGCGCAACCGACTGCTCCGCTACCTGTCGCAGGTGGACCGTGAGCGTTACAACGCGTTGATCCAGAAACTCGGCCTGCGCAAGTAAGTCAGGCACCCCCGCCCACGGCCGATGGCGGCAGTGGGCGATGCGCGTTCAAGCAAAGCGCGTCTCGCCTTCTGCCCCCCTGGTCGCAGGGCGGGGTCTCTTTCACTCCATTCTCACATCCAACCAGGAGACCCAAACCATGGGCAAGCATGTTCCAGCAACCGTCGAGACTCAGATCGGCGGACGCACCTTCAAGCTCGAGACCGGCAAGGTGGCCAAGTTGGCCAGCGGCGCCGTCATGTGCACCTTCGGCGAGACCGTGGTGCTCGCCACCGCCGTGCGCGCCAATCCGCGCGCGGGCATCGACTTCTTCCCGCTGACCTGCGACTACCGCGAGAAGTACCCCGCGGTCGGCCGCTTCCCGGGTGGCTTCCGCAAGCGCGAAGGCGCCCCGACCGAGAAGGAAATCCTCACCATGCGGATGATCGATCGGCCGATCCGTCCGCTGTTCCCCGAGGGATTCCTGGACGAGATCCAGCTGCAGACCATCGTGCTCAGCCATGACGGCCAGACCGATGCCGACGTGATCGCCTGCACCGCGGCCAGCGCTGCGCTCAGCATCACCGACGCGCCGTTCCAGGGCCCGCTGGCCACCGTGCGCGTGGGACGCATCCACACCGAGAGCGGCCCGCAGTTCGTGATCAACCCCAGCGTGGCGCAGCTCGAGTTCAGCGACCTTGATCTGGTGCTCTCGGGCCACAAGGACGGCATCAACATGATCGAGGTGGGCGCCGCCGAGATCAGCGAGGCCGACATGCTGGCCGCGATCCGCTTCGGCTACGACGAGGGCATCAAGCCCCTGATCGACCTCATCAACAAGCTGCGCGAAGCCTGCCAGGCCCCCAGCGTTCGTCTGGGCGAAGTGATGCTGCCCAGCACCGAGACCTTCGCCAAGGTGAAGTCGGTGGTCGGCGACGAGCTGCGCAAGGCCCGTCAGATCACCGGCAAGCAGCACCGCAACGACGAGGTGGATCGTCTGCGCAAGTGGATGATCGAGAACCACTTCAACATCCCCGCCGGCCTCTCCTACAGCGACCACATGGCCGCCGAGAAGAAGCAGCGCGAGGCGAAGGAAGCCTTCCGCATCCTCGAGAAGAAGCTCACGCACGATCTCGCCGGCAACATGAACATCCGCCCGGATGGTCGTGGTCTGAAGCAGATCCGTCCGCTGGACATGTCGGTGGGCCTGCTGCCCCGCACCCACGGCAGCGCGTTCTTCCAGCGTGGCGAGACGCAGAGCGTGGTCACCTGCGTGCTTGGCACCATCAAGGACGAGCAGATCGTGGACGGTCTGCTGCCCGAGTACGCCAAGAAGTTCTACCTGCACTACAACTTCCCCCCCTTCTGCACCGGTGAAGCCGGCCGCATCACGGGTCCGGGTCGTCGCGAGATCGGCCACGGCGCCCTCGCGGAGCGCAGCCTGCTGGCGATCCTGCCCAGCCCCGAGGACTTCCCCTACACCATCCGCGTGGTCAGCGAGATCACCGAGAGCAACGGCAGCAGCAGCATGGCCAGCGTGTGCGGCGGCTGCCTGGCGATGATGGATGCAGGCGTGCCCATCAAGGCCACCTGCGCCGGCATCAGCGTGGGTCGCTTCACCAGCAGCGAAGGCAAGGTGACGCACGTCACCGACATCGTGGGTGAAGAGGACTTCTTCGGCGAGATGGACTTCAAGGTGAGCGGCACCCGCGAGGGCATCACCGGCATCCAGCTCGACCTGAAGGCCCGCGGCCTCGGCATCGACGAGATCACGAAGGTGCTGGACCAGGCCCGCGAAGGCCGCCTCCAGATCATCGACCAGATGGAGTCGGTCATCGCCAAGCCGCGTGCGGACATCAGCCAGCTCGCGCCGCGCATCACCAAGGTCAAGATCGATCCGGAGAAGATCGGCAAGCTCATCGGCCCGGGCGGCAAGACCATCCGCGGCATCCAGGAGCGCACCGGCTGCCAGATCGACGTGGAAGAGGACGGCACCGTGTTCATCGCCAGCGCCGACGCGTCCAAGGCCGCGCAGGCCAAGGCCGAGGTCGAGGCGCTGGGAGCCGAGATCAAGGTGGGCAGCGTGTTCGAGGGCAAGGTCGTGGCCATCAAGGAGTTCGGCGCCTTCGTGGAGCTGGTCCCCGGCACCGACGGCATGTGCCACATCAGCGAACTGGCGCACGGCTACGTGAAGGCCGTCACCGACCAGGT
The DNA here is from genome assembly GCA_903867275.1 of uncultured bacterium. Taxonomy (GTDB): domain Bacteria; phylum Planctomycetota; class Phycisphaerae; order Phycisphaerales; family SM1A02; genus SYAC01. The sequence goes on from CAIPQY010000404.1 coordinate 5,610, forward strand.
CAAGATGGGTGATGTCATCAAGGTGAAGGTCATCAACGTGGACGAAAACGGCCGCATCAAGCTCAGCCGCAAGGCCCTGATGCCCCAGCCCGAAGCGCCCGCCAAGACCGCCTGAACCCGCCCCCGGACGGCAGTCGGAACCACTCAAAACCACCCGCCCGGTGCCCCGTAACTTCGGGGTGCCGGGCGGATTTCATTCCAAGGCGAAAGTTCTCCGGACTCTGACTTGCGGAGTGCCCGTTTCTGGGGCAGAATGGCTCCGTTACGACTCGGTCAAGACGAGGTCATCCTCGGGAGCCCCACTCATGAGCGAAACAACTGAACTGTCCAACATCGAAGGTGCCGTCAAGTGGTTCGATCCACGAAAGGGTTACGGCTTCATCGTCGGCCCTGAGGGTCAGGACATCTTCGTGCACTTCTCGGTGATCGATCAGGCCGAAGGCTTCAAGACCTTGCGCGATGGAGAGAGCGTTCGCTACTCCGCCAGCAAGGGCCAGAAGGGCTGGTCCGCCACGGCGGTGAAGAGCACCCGCGTGGCGGTCGACGCCCCCGCGCAGGCCAACTGACCGAATCCCCATTCGTCCACCGCGACGCGGCTGCGCCTGATCGGCGCCTCCGCGTCGTTTCACTTTCATGATCGTTCACCCACCCAGCATTCTGGCCGGATTCCTGTGCGGCGCGCTCGGCGTTGGATTGTTCACGTGGCGCGCGCTGCGACGGCGCACCGCGCGCGCGATCGAGGCCGAGCGACGCGCGCAGGCGGCCGAGCGCCTGGCCGAACTGGGCAGCATGACCAGTGGACTGGCGCACGAGATCAAGAACCCGCTGAGCACGCTCACGCTCAACGCGCAACTGCTGCGCGAGGAGATCCTGGACAGCGAACTGCCGGAAGAGACGCGCGCAACCGTGTCGCGTCGCGTGGATGCGCTGGCCCGCGAGAGCGCGCGACTGAAGGACATCCTGAGCGACTTCCTGCAGTTCGCCGGTCGCATGAAGCTGGACCCGCAACCGCATGATCTGGGCGCCATCGTGCACGAGCTGGCGGACTTCTTCCACCCACAGGCCGACAGCGCCGGCGTGCTCATGCGCGTGGATGTGCCCGGCATGCCGGTGATGGCACGCGTGGATGCCGGACTGCTGAAGCAGGCGCTGCTGAACCTGGCCATCAACGCCGTGCAGGCCATGAACCCGGAAGGTCGCGCCGCACCTGGCGAGCGTCAAGGTGAACTGCTGCTGCGTCTCGAATTCAACTCCCTCGGCGACGAGGCGCGCCTGAGCGTGATCGACAACGGCCCGGGCATTCCGGCCGAGCGCCGCGCCACCATCTTCCGACCCTACGCCAGCACCAAGCCCGGCGGCAGCGGTCTGGGCCTGGCCACGACGCGGCGCATCGTGGAAGAGCACGGCGGCACGGTGAAACTGTTCAACGGCCCGGGCGGCGGCACCTGCTTCACGCTGTGCCTGCCGCTGCACGGCCCCTCGGTCACTCCAGCCAGTCCTTCGCCTTGAGGCGCTGCGGCACGTACTCCTCGGTGACGTAGCTGATGTCCTTGGTGATCAGGGACTCCACTTCCATCTTGAAGCCGTTCGACAGCAGCCCCTCGATCTCGCGCTGCCAGCCCTTGTGTCCCTCGAACCACGGATATGCGGCGATCTCGCGGGCGCGCTTGATGTCGTTGTCGTTCAGGTCGATCTGCACATCGTCGCTCAGGCCGCACGCCTTGTAGTCCTTGGCGCGGATGCCGATGAACTTGGCATCGGGAATGGCCAGACGCTCGCTCTCGAAGGCCAGCGAGATGCTGCCCTGCTTGATCACGCTGTAGATGTAGTGCCCCCACGGGTCGCAATCGAGCAGGCAGTAGATGGGCAGGCCAAGTTCCTCGTTCAGGCGGCGCAGCAGTCGGCGCACGCCGCGCGGCGGCTGGCCGCCACCCTCGGTCAGGATGCAGTTGTGCTTCTCCCAGAAGCGATCCTCGTTGAAGCGGCTCCACACGGTGTTCTTCTCGACATGCAGGACGAACTTCGCCTCGCACTTCTTGAACTGGATCACGTCGGGTTCCACGATGCTGGGAATGGCGTAGCCGCCGCTGCCCATGCGCCGGCAGTCGATCTCGTCGCCGGAATCGATCAGCGTGATGTTGCCCACCACGGTGCCGGCCTTCTTGGCGAAGATGTGCAGTTCCTCGCGCAACGCGCCGAGCGACACCTCGAGATCCTCCAGGATGCCGTCGCTCTCGTCCTGGTCGGCGAAGGTCTTCTCCTTCGTGCCGGCCACGGTGTGCAGGCCCTTGTAGAACATGCCGCGGAGGCTCAGCGTCTTCTCCGCGCCGATCAGGTCCTTCACGCTGCTCGAGTGCAGCATGGTCTGCATGAAGCTCTTCGCCTGGTTCAGGTTGAACAGCTGACGCTCCTGCGCCGCCTCGCCCATCTGCAGGATGCCCTTCTTCTTGTTCCAGATGGTGTTGCTGCGGGCACGCGTGGGAATGGCCACGATGGGCTCCTTGCCGCCGAGCGCGCGCTTGGCCACGCCCTCCGCCATCGTGACGATCTTCTTGTGGGTGACCGCGTCACGCGCCTTGGTGGCGGCCGACGAGCCTGACTTGGTGGACTTTGCCATGGGATTGATCCTTGTCGGTTCGTTCGATCAGAACAGGCTGGGGCCTTCGCCGCCCCGCTTGGTGCGCGGCTTGGCGGCGGGCTCGGACTTCGCGGGCTTGCCGAGCGCAGGCTTCGCTTCGGGTGGCGGCACGGGCGTGGCGGGCGCCAGACCCTCGATCGGCGCGATGGCCGAGGGCACCACGATCACGCCGTCCTCGTCCATCGGCTCGTCCTTCACCACCTTGCCGTCCTCGTCCAGCACCTGATCGGCCACCGCCGTGCGCTCACGCGCCTGCGTCAGCAGCGCGTCGTACAGCGCTCGCGCATCGGTGCCGGCGATCGCGTGCACCGCCTTGCTGATCTCGCCGATGTAGCGCTCGAACACGTCGCGGCGCTCGCCCTCGCGGCGCATGCGCTGACGCTTGCGCAGGTAGGTGCCCAGCTTGCGGCCGCACTCCATCAACGCCAGACGCATCTCCTTGCGGATCTCGTCGTAGTCGGCGATCGCTTCCTTGCTCTCGCTGGTGAACGGCACCCACACGCTGGCCACGTGGATCATGATCACCAGCGGCCCCACGGGCAGCGTGCCGCGCGGCTGCGACAGGTTGTAGTTCTTCCAGCCGGTCTCCACCACGGCCTTGAAGCTGCTGCAGGCGCTCTGCTGGAACAGCAGCGGCACGCGGTTGGCGAAG
>CAIPQY010000405.1 GCA_903867275.1 uncultured bacterium
CCGGCGCGGGCTTCGCCTCCGTCGACTGCACCTGCAGCACCGCGGTCGACATCTTCGGCTGCACGCCGTTGCGGATGATCTCCACGCGCGCCGTGCGGGTGTCCTTGCGATAGACCAGCACCGCCGTGTTCGTGTTGATGGTGGTGGACGCCAGCTCCCAGCCGGCAAGCTGGAACCGCGACATGGTCTGGTCCGCCAGCTGCCGAAGGTCGACCACCGGGCCCTTGTAGGCGAACTGGCCGGCCACCACGCGGTCGCCCTGCTGGCGGATGCCGGAGCTGTCGCGCGGGGTCAGTCCCGGCACCTGCGGCAGGTCGGTCTGCAGCACGGAGTCCGGCTCGCTGGCGCATGCGGCCACCAAGGCAAGGAGAACTGCGGCGATGGCTGCGGGGGCGGCTCGCATCTGTCCGATACAAGGTAACCGCAGCACCCCCGCCGCGCACGGATCGCACGGCACGCAAGGACCGCATGGGACGAGGATTCGAACGCCACGCCCGCACCTTCACGGTGCTCACCTTCGTCAGCCGCCTCACCGGATTCGTCCGGGACGCGCTGCTGGCCCGCGTCTTCGGCGCCGGCGTGGCGATGGACGCGTTCAACTTCGGCTTCCAGGTGCCGAACCTCTTCCGCCGCCTGTTCGGCGAGGGCGCGCTCACCGCCAGCTTCCTGCCGATCTACACCAAGCTCGACCGCGACCACCCGGAGACTGCGCGCCAGTTCGCGGGGCTGATGCTTGCGCTCCTGGCGATCCTCCTTTCCGGCATCACCATCGTCGGCGAGATCGCGCTCTACCTGATCCGCGACCTCACGTCGACGCCGCCGCTTGCCATGCAGCTCCTCATGGTGATGCTGCCCTACATGCCGCTCGTGTGCCTGGTGGCGCTGGTGGGCGCCATGCTGCAGACGCACGGCAAGTTCGGTGCGAGCGCGGCGAGCCCCATCATCCTCAACGTGTGCATCGTGGCGGCCGGCCTCTACGGCAGCTTCTACGCGGCGAACGCCGGCTTTGGTCCGCACCTGGAACCCGTGCCGCACATCGAGATCGTGGCGTGGAGCGTGATCGTGGCCGGCGTCATGCAGCTGGCGTGGAGCCTGTGGTCGCTCCGGCACCACAAGATCCGCCCACACCTTGATCTGAAGGCCAACTGGCCGCACATGAAGGACGTGCTCGTGAAGGCCGTTCCCATGCTGCTCGGCCTCGGCATCTTCCAGGTGAACACGTTCGTCGATGGCCTGGTGGCCAGCTACCAGACCACGGTGGGGCCCACGATCTTCGGCATCGAATACCCGCTGCCGCCCGGCAGCATGACGGTGCTCAGCTACGGGCAGCGGCTCTACGAATTCCCGCTCGGCGTGTTCGGCGTGGCCATCGCCACGGCCATCTTCCCCGCGCTTGCGCGCGAGAGCAACGAGCCGGAGCGGTTCCTGGGGACGCTCCGCCGCGGCATGCGGCTCAGCTTCTTCATCGGCTTCCCGGCATCGGTGGGTCTGGTGCTGGTGCGCGACCATCTCTCTGCGGCCATCTTCCAGGGCGGCAAGTTCAGCCACGAGGACGTGCAGAAGGTTGGCTTCGTGCTGGCCATGTACGCGCCGGCCATCTGGGCGTACTCGATGCAGCAGCTGGCCACGCGCGCCTTCTACGCGGTGGGCGACAGCACCACGCCGGTGAAGATCAGCGTGTGGATGGTGGCCCTCAACTTTGCGCTCAACGTGACGCTGATCTGGACGCCGCTCGGCGTGGGTGGGCTGGCGCTCAGCACGGCCATTGCGGCGGTGGTGCAGATCGTGATCATGACGCGGATCATGCATCGGCGCTTCGGCGTCATCATGGACGGCCCCACGCGCGCGTCGTTCACGCGCACCGTGGTGGCAAGCGGCATCATGGCCGCGGCGGCGTGGCTGGCGTCGATCGCGTTTGCCGGTCAGAACACGTGGACCTGGAGCGTGGCTGCCACGCTGGTGCTCGCAGGCGTGGGCATCGTCACCTACGTGACCGCGGCGCGCATGCTCTAGATGCCCGAGCTCGGCTGGGCGATTCGCGGCAAGTCGCCAGACTGAAATCCGTACCCGGTTACATATGCACCAATTTCCGCTGCCGGAA
>CAIPQY010000406.1 GCA_903867275.1 uncultured bacterium
ATGAAGGTGCAGCAGCGCCCGTAGGCGTCACTGGCCCGCGCTCTGCATCACCGTGCGCAGCGCGATCACCTCATCGCGATCGATGTGCGTGCCGCGTCGACACGATGCATGCAGATGCGGTGACACGGCCAGCCATGCGCGTGCGTTGCTCGCTCGAACGCCGCCGCCAGATACCACCTCCACGGGCTTGCAGCCAAGGCGCATCGCCTCGTCATGCGTCACGCGGATGTCCTCGGCGATCGCGGCAACGCGTTCCGGCAGCGTGCGAACGCTGGCATCCCAACCGCGAACGCCCGCCGTCACCACGCGCGTGAAGCGCAGCGCAGTCAGGTCACGCATGGCGCGCGCGCGGTCGGTGGCCAGATCGATGGTGCGCAGGAACGCCACCACAAGCCCATATTGAAGCGCGGCGTCGCGCAGGCGCGTGCACGCCGAGACATCCACGTGGCCATCCCCGTCCAGCACGCCGATGGCGACCGAATCGGCACCAGCCTTCGCATAGGCATCGATCTCGCGCAGCGAGGCTTCCATCACCGCGGGCGTGGCGCGGAAGGCGGCAGGCACGAGTTCGCGCACGGCATCGGGGGTGCGGGGCCGGATCATGGCCACCAGCCCGGTGCGAGTGATGGCACGGATGGATCGCACCAACTCGATCGAGGGCGACCAGCCTTCGCTGGCCAGGTCATCGCACAGCTCCAGTCGCTCCGCGAACGGAGCGGCAATTTCGGCGGCGGCCAGCGAATCAACGGGCACTTCAAGCGTGGTGTGCATCGGTCGCGCAGCCTAGCCAACCACCCGCACGGCCGCGACGCACTACATTCGCCGCATGAGCGCCTTCACGCTGAGACACCAGATGGTGGATCTGCACGCCCGCACCGTCGGCCCGTGCGAGGTGCGTGTGCGCGATGGTCGCATCGAGTCGATCACCCCGTGCAACGGTCCGGTGGACCCGGGCTATCTGGTGCCGGGCTTCATCGATGCGCACGTGCATGTGGAAAGCAGCATGCTGCCGCCCAGCGAGTTCGCGCGCGCGGTGGTGGTGCACGGAACCGTGGCCACGGTGAGCGATCCGCACGAGATCGCCAATGTGCTGGGTGAGGCGGGTGTGGAGTTCATGCTGCGCGATGGTGCACGGCGCAACTTCCACTTTCACTTTGGCTGCCCCTCGTGCGTGCCTGCGACCGCGTTCGAGACGGCGGGGGCGGCGCTTGATGCCGCCGCTGTCACGCGCCTGCTGGCTGACTCTCGCATCGGCTACCTGAGCGAGATGATGAACTGGCCCGGCGTGCTGGCCGGCGATGCGCAGGTGCTGGCCAAGATCGCCGCAGCGAAGGCCGCGGGCAAGCCGGTGGATGGTCATGCGCCGCAGCTGATGGGTGAGCAGGCACGCGTGTACGCCGCTGCAGGCATCAGCACGGACCACGAGTGCGTGTCGTTGGATGAAGCGCGCGGCAAGGCGGCGCTTGGCATGCACATCCTGATCCGCGAGGGTTCCGCCGCGCGCAACTTCGAGGCGCTGTGGCCCATGCTGAAGGAGGCGCCGAAGCAGTGCATGTTCTGCATGGATGACGCGCATCCCGATGTGCTGCGGGTGGGGCATATCAACGCGCTGGTGGCGCGCGCGGTGGCCAAGGGCGTGGATGTGTTCGACGCGCTGCGGGCGGCGTGCGTGAATCCGGTGCAGCACTACGGTCTCAAGTGCGGGCTGCTGCGCGCCGGCGACTCGGCCGACTTCGCGCTGGTGCAGGATCTGCAGGCGTTCAAGGTGCGTGGCACGTGGATCCGGGGTGAGCGCGTGGCGGATGCGGGCGCGTGCGCCTGGAGCCATCTGCCGGTGGAGCCGTTGAATCGGTTTCGCGCAGGCACATTCGCGGCCGACATGTTCCGCGTGAAGGCTGGCGATGCAACGGACACCGTGCGCGTTCGCGTGATCCAGCCGACCGACGGCGAGCTTGTGACCGGCGAACGCACGGAGCGTGTGGCGGTGCGCGATGGATGCGCAGAGCCGCGCGTGGGCGATGCGGCGGATGTCGCATTCATCACCGTGGTGAATCGCTACGCCGATGCGCCACCGGGGGTCGCGTTCATTCATGGCTTCGGACTCGGCGCCGGCGCCATCGCGGCCAGCGTGGCGCACGACTGCCACAACGTGGTGGCGGTGGGTGGCACGCGCGAGGCATTGGCGAAGGTGGTGAACGCCGTCTTCCAGGCGCGTGGGGGATTGGCGGTGCATGACGGCAACGCCACGCAGGTGCTGCCGCTGCCCATCGCTGGGCTGATGAGCGACCAGTCCTTCGCGCCCGTGGCCGCCGACTACCAGCGCCTGACCGCCATGGCCCATGCCCTGGGCTCGCCCCTGCGGGCGCCGTTCATGACGCTCAGTTTCATGGCCCTGCTGGTGATTCCGGCGCTGAAACTGAGCGATCAGGGGCTTTTTGACGGTCGTGCCTTCCGTTTCACGGAAGTCGTTCAAGGCCCCTGAGGTTTGGGCCGATGGATTTGCGGGGCGTTGCCGCAGGCGGGGGAGCCTGTATACTTCGCCTCCCCGAAAGGGGATCGGTTCGCGGGTGTAGCTCAGTGGTAGAGCGTCACGTTGCCAACGTGAATGTCGAGGGTTCAAGTCCCTTCACCCGCTTTCTCAAAGCCCAAGGCAAACGCCTTGGGCTTTGGTGCTTTTAGGAAGCGCGGGTTTCGCCCGGATGTGGCGTACCCAAATCGGCGTTCGGAGGAGCGGCGACTGGTCCTGATGTGCGTGTGTCTGCGGGGGTGCTCTGAGTCGTGGATGCAGCGGGTTTCGCGGCTTGTCTAGTTGGTGAATTCCATCAGGAGCAAGCTCAGATCAGCCGTATTGACATGGCCGTCGTGATCCAGATCAAACGGATTCGGGCGCGGCGAGGCGGGATAGCCAGTGTTCTCCAACCAGCCGAGCACGTAGCTCTGTCCGCCATCGCTGGTAAACACGGTGAACACAAAAAGCAGATCGAGGTCGCCATCGTTATCCATATCTCTCCAGCCAGCAGGGCTGTACAACAAGTTTGATATCGGGTTCGAACTCGTTTGGGATTGGATGAAAGCGAGTAGTGGGGCAGCGAGAAGCACTGGTTGATATCGCACTGATGTTGTTGTGCCGTCAAACACGATCTCGTCTCTGAACATGACTGCCGTTTCGGGTGGTGTGTCTTGGGTCAGCACGACATAGCCCCATGAGAAGTTTTCCAAAACACCATCGCCATTGATGTCAAGATCCGCGCTGTCAGTGCTGCCAAAGCCTCGGGAGTAGCCATTGCCGTCGAGGCATGTGGTGATGGGATGAATCGGCCCGGTGAAGCGGATGTCAGGCGCAAGGTCTTGACACACATCACTCGCAGCAAAGTTGCCGCTCCATATGGATGGAGAACCAGTGGGGCGCACGCCGGGCATTCCTGCGCCCTGGGGCAGCATTCCGTGAGGCATCTGCGAAGGTGCGTTCGGCTGCCGAATTGTTGGATTGCCTGGAGCCGCAATCCCCTTTCCCTGAGACTCCAGCTGGGAAACCGCAAAGCAAGCGGCAATGGTGGCACTCAGAACGATCAATCCTGTTCCTGTCGAGACGGGCTTCATGCTGATTTGCTCCTGTGATGGGTTGGTGTAGGTGTTTAGTCGGGATGGCGGCAATAGTCAGTCTGTGAACTCCATCAACATCAGGCTCAGATCACTCGTGTTGACATGCCCATCACCGTCATGGTCGTAGGGATTTGGTGGAGGTGCCTTCTGGAAACCGGTGTTTTCAATCCAGCAGAACCAAGAGGGGACATACGCTCCGTCGCCCAAAATGGACAAAATCAGGTCAAGGTCGCCATCGCGATCCATGTCTCTCAGTCCGTAGATTGTTCCGCTTCCGTTAGTAAGCCCAAGTCGTTGGCCCCATGAGACCAATTCGCTTGTGTCGTATACGCAAACCTGGGATGCGGATACTTCGCCCTCGGTGTTTGTGGACAGTACATCCGTTTCAACGAGGCAACCTTGTTGAGCAACACCGCCTTCCAAAAACGTGAAAAATCTTCCCGGTCCGCTGAGTAGATACTCCAACACCCCATCGTCATTTACATCGAACTCACCCTTCCCGTAAGAACCGTATGAAAATTTGTATTGACCACAAGGCGTAGAAATGGGCTTTGGATCACCGGAGAACCACGCCTGAACGGAATCGCATGGGGTGCTGAGTCTTTCGGTTGCCGGCGCTCTTTGAGCCAGTAGATCATGACCTGGGAAACTAGACCTCGTGCCCTCAGGAGACTGCGTCCGATTGGGAATCTGCGGCGCTGTGGTTCCGGGCACGCTCTCCGCCCTCTGACCAGTACCCCCAGCGGCACTCGCCGTATTGCCCAGCCGTGGTGACGACAACGCGGCCGCACTCAACACACAAGCGCCGAGCACACACAAGCCAACACCTGTAGACACAGTTCTCATTTGGTTACCTCGTGGGGTTTGAAGCTCTATTGAAAGACGGAATGTCCCGTGTGCACGACAACGCCCGCGCTGCGTGAGCACGGAAGAGTGGCGTTGGATGAACTGTCCCCGAAAGTCGCGTTCACGGCGGATTCCTTGACCTTCCCAGTCTGTCACAGCCTGGCTGGAACGCCTAATCAAACATGCAAGTTGGCGAATGCATTGCGAGTCCAATAATGGCGGCCCATCACGCCTGTGCGCCAAGGAAGAACCGCAGCACGTCTTGAATCGCGTACACGCCGCCCACGATGACCGCCACGATCGCGATGAAGGGCAAGAGGATGTTCGCCATCCCGACCAGCGCCTTGGCGAAGCGGCCGGGGTTGTCGTGTTGTGGGGTCGGCTGCACCCCAGAGGAGTCAAGTTGGGATGGACCGGATGGCGCTTGGACGCGCTGAATTTTGGCCTGTCTCTGTTGGCCCGACCGGATTCGGGGTTAAAGTCATCGCATGGACGCGGTGTCGCTGAAGCAGCGCCTGGATCGCACGAACTTCCTGCCGTTCCGGATGCATCTGGTGGATGGCCGGTCGTTCGATGTGCTTCGGCCCGACTGGACCTGGGTCATTCCACCGTTCCGCCGCGTGTTCATCGCCCGGCCGCAACTGGGTCGCGGCCGATGGTGCCCGATCGAGGAGATCGACGTGCTGTTCATCACCAGCATCGAAGAGCTTCCGCCGGAGCAGCAGGGCGGCGCCGCGGCCGCATGACCCGACTCACATCTTGGGCATGGCCTTGGCCGCCATCGCATCCATGTCGGCCTTGCACTTGTCGCGCATGGCGCAGGCGTCCTTGCAGCCGGCTTCGGCCTTCTCGAGTGCTGTCTTGGCGCTGGTGAGGGCCTTCTCCAGCGTGGCCTGCTCGGCGGCCGAAACCTTGGCCATCTTGCCAGCGCTCAGCGCGCTGTTCGCCTGATCGACGGCCTTCTTGGCCTGATCCATTTCCGTCTGCGCCTGGTCGGCGCGGGCCTGCGCCTTCTTCAGCGCATCGGCCGCGTCCTCGCTGGTGAGCGGGGCGGTGGAACCGATCGAACTGGTCTTGGATGCTGAGGAGCCGGACTTCTGCTCGCAGGCGGGCAGCAGCAGGCCGGACACGATGAGGGCGCAGAGCGCGGTGGAGGTGTGCTTCATGCACGCACCGTAGGAAATCGCCGCGGCGCATCAAGCGGCCGCGGCGCTGTTGCCGTCAATCCTGTGCGCTGCACGAGCGCCCGTCGTGATCAGCGATCCTTTTCGGGGATGCCCATGCCGCTGCGATCGGGCGCGGGCGGACGCGTGGGCTTGTGGAAGGGCTTGTCCTTCAGCTGCTGCTGCAGCACCTCGACCGCCTTCTCGATCTGCGGATCGCGGCCACCAGCGGCCAGGCCGCCCTTCATCACGCCCGGGTCGTCGATCACCTCGATGTCGGGATCCACGCCGTGACCTTCCACGCCCCACGTGCCGTCGAGCTTGTAGAAGCCGAAGGTGGGCACGCTGATGGTGCCGCCGTCGATGAACGCGGGATTGCCGCTGATGCCCACCAGACCGCCCCAGGTGCGCGTGCCGATCACCGGGCCAAGACCGTGATGCTTGAACAGCCACGGGAACATGTCGCCACCCGAGCCAGCGAGGCCGTTGATCAGCATCGCCTTCGGGCCGTTGTGCGTGTCCGGCGGCCACACCTGCTCGCCCGCGTCGCGGCGCGCCCACGCGTTGGTGGCGGGGCGGTTCATCATCTCGATGAAGCGGTTCGGGATCTGACCACCGCCGTTCCAGCGGTCGTCGATCAGCAGCGCGGGCTTGAAGCGCTGGCCCTGGAACTGGCGCACCAGGTCGTTCTGACCATCCACGCCGGTGTTGGGCACGTAGATGTAGCCCACCTTGCCGTCGCTGAGCTTGTCCACCAGCTGTCGGTTGCGCTCGATCCACGCGCGATAGCGCATGGGTTGCTCGCTGGCGAGTGTGCGCACCACCACGTCGCGCTCGGTGCCGTCACGCGCCGGCTTCTCGCTGACGGTGATGGTGACCACCTTGCCCGCCAGGCCCTCGAAGGGCGCCCACGGATCCTTCGCGGCATCCACGGTGCGGCCGTTCACGGCCAGCAGGTACTCGCCTTCCTTCACGCCCACTTCGCGCAGCGGATTGCGCGCATCGGCGTCCCACGGCGCGCCTTCGATCAGCTTGGCGAAGCGGTAGGCCTTGGCACCGTCCTCTGCCTGCGCAAGTTCCCAGTCCACGCCGAGCATGCCTGCGCTGCTGGTGGCGGGGGTCTCCACATCGCCGGGGTTCTGCAGATAGGCATGGCCCACGTTCAGCTCGCTGATCATCTCGGAGATGATCCAGTTCACGTCCTCGCGGCTGTTGGCGCCCTCGAGCAGCTTCAGCGCATGGTCGCGCTGCGCGTTCCAGTCCACCTGGTGCATGCCGGGGTCATAGAACCAGTCGCGCATGATGCGGTGCGCGTCCAGGATGATCTGCCGCCACTCCGCGCGTGGATCCAGCGAGGATTCCATGGAGGTGGTGACAGGCGTGCGACGCTTGCCGTCGGCGCTGGCGTCGACCACCGCGCCACCACCGACGAGCAGCCGCTTGCCATCGGCGGAAACATCGAAGCGTCCGCCTTCGCCGACGTTCTTCTCCTTCTTCTCCTTGTCGGTGAGGTCGAGCAGCTTGATGCCGCCGCGCGCGTACAGCAGCTGGCCCTTGTCGTTGAAGCCGATGGCGCCGTAGCTGCCGCCTGCGGTGGGCAGCTGGATGGCGCGCGCCTCGAAGCCGTCCAGATCGATCGTGATCGGCTTGGGCTCTTCCTTCTTCTTGGGCTCGTCCTTCTTCGCGTCCTTGGCGTCGTCCTTCTTGTCGCCGTCCTTGGCGGTGTCCGTCGCCGGCTCGTCCTTCTTTGCGTCGTCCTTCGAGGGTTCGTCCTTCTTCTCGTCGGCGGGCGGCGGATCCTTGGGCTTGTCCTGCATGGCCACCGTGTCGATGGCGTCGAACTCGCTCGAGCGACGCTTGC
>CAIPQY010000407.1 GCA_903867275.1 uncultured bacterium
CGCGCGTTCGTTGCGCAGCGCCTGCGGCACCATCGTCAAGCGCGCGAGATGGTTGCGCAGATCGTCCGCTCGCGCGAAAGGCATCTGCTCCACCATCTGCGGCACGCTCTGCTGCGGTCCGCCCAGCGGTCCCAGCACCAGCAGGTAGCCGGCGAAGCGGTGCCCCTCCAGGTCCATCGACAGGTCGCGCTCGATCAACTCCGCGTCCAGGCGCTCGCTCTCGGTGAGCGCGGCGTGGTCGACGGCCTTCAGGGCTGCAAGCAGCTGCGCCGTCTCCTTCTGACGGCGCTCGATTGCGGCCATGCTGCGGTCCTGGATGCGCGTGGCATCGGCGGGGCGGCCCTTGGCGATCGCTTCCATCGGATCTTCGCGGTCGCGGAAGGCCTGGATGGCGTCAAGGGCCTTCTGCAGCTTCGCGGACGCGTCATCCACGGCGGCGAGGCATGGCATGGTGGCGAGCAGCAGGACGGCGAGCGGCATGATTCGCATGCGGGCACGCTACCAACTCACGGCGCTGCAAATCCCCGCCCAAGGCCCTACGCTCGGACGCGTGAGCGGCACCATCGACATCACCCTCGGCCACAGTCCCGACCCCGACGACGCCTTCATGTGGTGGCCGCTGTTCGGCGTGGATGGTGGCGCGCCCGCGATCGGCGAGCCCGGGCTGCGCTTCGTGCAGGTGTGCGATGACATCGAGACGCTCAACCGCCGTTCCGCCGGCCCCGCGGATGCCTTGCTGGACGTGACCGCCATGAGTTGCGCCAACCTGCCCATGGTGGGTGATCGCTACGCGCTCACCGCCTGCGGCAGCAGCGTGGGCGATGGCTATGGCCCCAAGCTGGTGGCGCGCGCACCGATGACCTTCGACCAGCTTCGCGACCCGTCGTGCGTGATCGCGGTGCCCGGTCGTCGCACCACCAGTTTCCTTGCACTCAGCCTCATGTTGGGCCCGGGGTCGTTCCGCTTCGAGGAGGTGCCCTTCGATCAGCTCATGGAACGCGTGGCCGACGGCACCTATCGCGCGGGCGTGGTGATCCATGAGGGGCAGCTTCTGTTCGGTCAGCACGGCCTGCATCTGGTGCAGGATCTTGGTGCGTGGTGGAACACGCACACGGGGCTTCCGCTGCCGCTGGGGGTGAATGCGGTCCGCCGCGATCTGGACGCGCGTCATGGTGCCGGCACGCAGCGCCGCGTGAACCGCCTGCTGATGGCGAGCATCGAGCACGCCATGGCGCATCGCGAGCAGGGGGTGGCGTACGCACTGCGGTTCGCGCGAGGCATGGAGGCGTCGCTCGCCGGCACCTTCGTGGATCTGTACGTGAACCGCTGGACGCTCGACTGCGGTCCGCGTGGTCGTGAAGCCGTGGATCGACTGCTGTCCGAAGCGGCGGCCGCCGGATTGTCGCCACCGGCGCCACGCGAGGTGTTCGTCAGCGCCTGATGCCGACTTCGGGGCATCCGTATACTCTCGCCCCCCGCATGAGCCTTCTCCCGCCAGAAATCGAGCAAGCTGGAGGACACGCGCCGCCAAGCGTGCGTCAGTTCGGCGTGTTCCTGGACAACAAGGTGGGCAAGCTGCTCGAGTTGCTGCGACTGTTCGATGACCAGCATGGCCTGCAGTTGGCCGCCTTCAGCGTGGTCGAGTCCAGCGATCACGCCGTGGTGCGCCTCATCTTCAACAACGCCGACGCCGCGCGCGTGGTGCTGCGCAGCCATCACTACACCTTCAGCGAGGTCGACCTGCTGGTGGTGGAACTCTCCGATGGCCGCTCGCTCACCAATCTGTGCCTGCATCTGCTCGGCGCCGAACTGAACATCCGTTTCGCCTATCCCGTCATGCTTCGCCGCGAAGACAGCCCAACGGTGGCGATCGCGGTGGACGACCTCACGCTCGCCGGACAGATCCTGCTTCGAAAGCGGTTCCGTCTGCTCGGCGAGGAAGACCTCGCCTGAAAGGACACACCATGGCACGACTCGTTCGACTCACCGGCACCGGCCCGCAGAAGATTGAACCCACGGACAAGCCCGTGTTCGTGTGCACCTGCGGCCTCAGCAAGAAGTTCCCGCTGTGCGACGGCACGCACAAGATCTGCCGCGACGAGCCGGAGGGCGCCACGTTCGTGTACGACGCGAACGGCCAGCGCACGCCTGCGCCCGGTCAGTGAGTGGCATCGCTCAGTCCGGGTAGATCGCCGAGGTCTTCTCGGTTTCCCACACGCGCACGCGCACCAGTTCACCGCCGGCCGTCCGGATGGCGGGCTGCAGCCAGTCGAAGCACACCTTCGCGATGGCTTCAACACTGGGATTCGTGTCACCAAAACACGGTACATCGGTGTTCAGATGCTTGTGATCCAGCCGGTCCACCACGCGTTCGCGCGTCAGGCGCTCGATCTCGTCGCCGCGAAGGGTGGGCGGATCCTGCATCGGAACGCGCACCTCCGTCTCCAGGCGATAGTTGTGTCCATGGCCAGCGGGGTTGTTGCACTTGCCGAACACGCGGCGGTTCGCCTCGTCGCTCAGGGTGGCGCAGTGCAACCGATGGCTGGCCGCGAAGTCGAAGCGGTGGGTCAGGACGGCGTGGTTCGGCATGGCGTGCTCCGTGGCGGTCGAGGCCAGCGGATGCTGGCGAAGGCTGAGGCGAACAACATCGAATCCAAGCGATTTTCCAAGGGATTGCTGCAACGCGGGCAGGACCGATTCCGGCGACTCGCCACGGTGCATCGCCTGCTGCAGCATGGCGGGCGCCGTCGCGCGCACGGCCGCGTCGATTTCCTGAATGCCGAGGATGTAACCAGTGATCGCATCCGGCGTGCCGGTGATCATCACCTCCAGCTCGAAGTGCATCATCCACGCGTCATGCGGACGCGCTGCGCCCGCGACGGTGGGAGTGGCAATGGCAAGTCGAACGATGCGGGAGAGTTTCATGAGGGGTGTGCTCGCATCAATCCGAGGCGTGCGAGTTTCCGGTCGCCCATTCAGGTGATGCATCCGCAATTTAGTCGAAAGTTCCTTCCAGCCGCTTGCCGATCTGTCGGTCTTGTCTACACTCCTTCCATCACCAAGCCCCCGGAAGGGCTCGGCGTGAGACTTGTCTCCGCCGGGCCTCTTTTCTTTTTACGCCTGATCGTGGCGGTTGCTGTGTGGGCCTGTGTTGCATGCACCACACCGTCCACCGTGCTCACCGTGCATCCGCAGGTTCGAGCGATGCCCGCGCAGAAGGCCATCGAACTGGAGGGCCGCATCGCTTGCCGCCAGGGCTTTCTCGAGCAGTTGGTGTGCCGACAGGGCACGCGCGACCACGAATCGCTGATCGTGACCACCGCTCCGGCCAGTGCGGTGCACGCGGCGTTGCTCGCCGCGGGCCTGCGGGCTGGATCGCCCGGAGCGTGGTCGGTCGATCGATCAGGCGCGCTGCAGTTGATCCAACCGCAGGGCGAACCCGTGCAGGTGCTGGTTCGCTGGATGGATGCGACGGGTCAGCGCACGCAGCCGCTCGCGCAGTGGATGGTCAACACGCGTGCGGATCCGGGACAGGCCGCGCCGGCGTTCGTGTTCGCGGGCAGTCGCTTCCGAAAGCTGCCTGATGGATCGGAGCGCTACGCGGCCGACGACAGTGGCAGCATCGTGGGGCTGGTCACCTTCGGTGACGAGGTGGTGGCCATGCGCACGGTGATTCCAGACAAGGTGGATGTGGCGCCGGCTGCATGGAAGGCGCGCACCGACGACATCCCGCCCGAGGGCAGCGCGGTCACCGTGATCATCCGCGCGTCGGAGCAACCGTAGCATCCACTCCCATGCGCGTGCTCGGCATCGATCCAGGACTTCGGCGAACCGGGTACGCCTGCGTGCAGGTGCCGCCGCGCAGTCTTGAGCCGAAGCTGGTGGAGGCGGGCGTGCTGCGACTTCGAACCACCGGCTCGCTCGCCGCGCGCCTTCGACAACTGCATCAGGAACTCGCCGAGGTGATCGCCGAGCTCTCGCCCGACCGCATGGCGGTGGAGGGCGTGTTCAGCAATGCGCGCTTCGTGCGCACCGCCATCATCATGGGCCACGGTCGCGGCGTGGTGCTGCTGGCCGCGGCGCAATCCGATCTGGACGTGCTGGAACTGGCGCCCGCCGAGGTGAAGCGCGCCGTCACCGGCAACGGCAACGCCTCGAAGGATCAGGTTCGCCGCGCCGTGATGACACAGTGCGGCCTGCGGGCCATGAAGGGGCCCAGCGACGTGAGCGATGCGATCGCCATCGCGCTCTGCGCGGCGCGACGCGGGGCGCTCGTGCGCGGCGCGATACGCTAGTTCGATGCCCGCAGGCAACCTGCTCATCCACGGTCGACGGATCCCCTCCGACCAGCTCACGCCGGTGCTGGCCTATCGCCGTCTGGTGGCGCCGGATGAGCGTGATGCCCCCAGCTTCCTGCTCGAAAGCGTGGAGCAGGGTGGCGCGGTGGGTCGCTTCAGCATGCTCGGCGCCCGCCCGTCGATGGAAGTGATCGCGCGCGGCAACCAGGTGGAGGTGCTTCGCGAGGGGGCCGCGGTCGAGCGGTTCGAGAGCCCCAATCCACTCATGGTGCCTCGGCAACTCGGCAGCGGCTGGAACTGCATTCGAAGCGGTTCCGTGCCTGAAGCGTTCCACGGCGGCTGGGTGGGATTCGTGGGCTTCGATGCGGTGCGATGGCTCGAGCCGGGCGCGTTGCCGTTCGTGTCTGCGCCGTGCGATGATCGGGGCCTGCCTGACATGCATCTTGGCATGTATCGACGCGTGGCGGTGTTCGACCATGCGCTGCGCGTGGTGGACTGCATCGCCGCCGAACCGCTGGACATGCACGGCAGCGAGAGGGCGGCACGCGCCGCCGCCGATGCGGCGATCGATCAGACCATCGCCATGATGTTGCATCCGGGTGCGCCACTGGCCACGGGCGAGATCGCCCTCGACCTGCATGCGGCCCCTTCGCCACCCATGGCAGGCTCCATGACCCAGGCGCAGTTCGAGCAGGCCGTGCGCCGCGCCAAGGAGGCGATCGCGGCGGGGGACGCATTCCAGATCGTGCTGTCGCAGCGTCTGCAGCGCACCACCCACATCGACCCGTTCGAGGTGTATCGCGCGCTGCGCATCGTGAATCCAAGTCCGTATCAGGTGTACCTGCAGGCGCGCGACTGCATTCTGGTGGCCAGCAGCCCCGAGATCGCCTGTCGCGTGCGCGCACGCACGGTCACCAATCGCCCGCTGGCGGGCACGCGTCCGCGCGGCGCGTCACCAGAGCAGGATGCGCAACTTGAGCGCGAACTGCTGGCCGATCCGAAGGAACGCGCGGAGCACGCGATGCTCGTCGATCTTGGCCGCAATGATCTTGGCCGCGTCTGCGAAGCCGGGTCGGTCAACGTCGATCGCTGCATGGATGTGGAGCGATACAGCCACGTGATGCACCTTTCCAGCACCGTCACGGGCACGCTTCGGCCGGGGCTGGACGCCTGGGACGCGCTGCAGGCCACGCTGCCGGTGGGCACCGTGTCCGGCGCGCCCAAGATCCGCGCCATCCAGATCATCGACCAGCTCGAGCCGGTGCGCCGCGGTCCGTACGCGGGCGGCATCGGCGTCGCGGGTTTCGACGGTGACATGGACATGGCCATCGCGCTGCGCACCATGGTGGTTCCCACCGCGCAGCGCACCGCCGCGCCCTGGAGCATGCACCTGCAGGCCGGCGCTGGCGTGGTGCTCGACAGCGATCCCACCGCCGAATATCGCGAGACCATGCACAAGTCCGCGGCGCTTGGTCGTGCCATCGATCTGGCCGAGCAGGTTTTTGGAACGGGCCCCGGCGCGGCCGAACGCTAACTGCTCGTGTGTCGGTGCGGCGGCTCTCCGGATTCGGCCTCCAGCGCATCCGAGCACAGCGACGCCATCACGCGGCTCGCGCCGTCCGCCACCAGCAGTACTCCCAGCACGCCGGAGCCGGTGATGAACAGGATCAGCAGCACCGCCATCAGCCGATTCTGAAGCAGCGCATCGGGCGCCACCTGCACCAGCACCTGCAGCCCCGCGCTCAGGACCAGCGCCGTGCCCGCCACCCCCATCAACACGGTCGCCCACCGACTTCCACGATCCAGCGCCTCGCCGGCCACCCACACGGCTGCCGTGAGCAGCTCCATCAGCGTGACGGTGCGCCACAGGTCTCGAAGCGCGCCAGACCACGGAAGGTCGGCACCGAAAGTCGCCAGCAGCGTCGCGGCCATGGCCACGGCGCCGATCAGCGTGCCGCCCACCGCCAGCAGCATCCAGATGCGCACCCAACCGGAGGTTTGAACCCCGGGCAGTTGGCGCCAGGCCACCGGAAACAGCCCGAATACGCGCCAACATGCCCCAATGGCTGCGATCGCGCCCAGCGGCAACCCCACAAAGGGCCAGACCAGCATGCCAGCGGCGACGGGGATCGATGCCCAGCACCCAACCGCCAAATCCGAGCCGCCCTCGGCGATCTTCTCGAACGGCCGCCGTTGTGGCAGTGGGGTGGCGGGGGATTCGGACGTCGACTTGCGCTGCATCGCGTACTTTCCCGACGGTTCACGGATGAATCCGCCGAACCACATGTCAGTATAAGAGGAACGGAATCCAACCCATGCTGCCCCGCACCCGATCACGCCGTCCGATCCAGAACGCGCTCGCTCTTGCCGCCACGCTTCTCCTTGCGTGTGTGGTACGCGCCGACGTCGGCACCTGGAGCGACGCGGCGTGGGAGGCCGCCAAGCGCGCCGACATGGCCGCGTTCGACGCCGCGATGAAGCAGGCGCCCGAAGGCGACAGCGATGCCGTCAAGGCGGTCAAGGCCGCGATCGCCCAGCGCGACCAGCATCGCATGGAGGCGGGCAAGGCGCGCGACGAGGCGATCGCCAAGCACCGTGCCGATCTGCAGAAGGCGATCGAGGGCAATGACCTCACCCATGCGCTGATCGCCGCCGCCAACCTGAAGTTCCTGCTCGACGCGAAGGAGTGGAACGCCGAACTCGCCACGCCGATGGTCAAGGACATGGCCGCGAAGGCGGATGCGCGCCGCATCGAAGCCGAGAAGGCCACCGACTGGCTGCTGGCGCAGGAGATGCTCTTCCGCCTGCGCGCGCTCTACGAGGACAGCAACGATCAGGCGCGCTTCCGCGAGATCGACGAACAGCTCGATGAGAGCGGGCGTCGCGTGACCCTGATGGCGGAATTCGCGCCGCGCCGCCTGCATGAGCTGCGCAAGATGCAGAGCGAGCGCTTCAAGGCCACACAGACGCCGGAGGAGAAGGCCAAGGCCAAGGCCAAGTCCAAGAAGCCCGAGGCCGATGCCGACGATCCCGACGAGCCCTTCCCCGAGTTCAATCCCGCTGCCGCCAACGACTGGAAGGAACAGTTCGACGGCATCACGCCGTACATGCTGCGCGAGGGCCTGCGCAAGGCGGCCACCGAGCACATCGAGAACGGTGGATGGAAGCCCCTGATCGAAGGCGGCCTGTCCGCGCTCACCCTGCTCGCGAACACCCCGGAGTGCCGCGAGACCTTCGCGGGCCTGGGCGACGACGCCAAGCGCGCCGAGTGGCTGAAGGCGCTCGGTGACGCCAGCAAGCGCGTGAACGAGGTGCCGACCGACGCGGCCAACGCCGTGCTGTTCCGCGAGGTGCTGAACACGCTGCTGAAGGCGAACGAGTCCACGGTGGCCATCCCCGAAACCGCGCTGCTGCACGAATTCGGCGACGGCGCCACCAACGTGATCGCGCGACGCTTCGAGGATCCGTACTCGGAGATCATCTGGCCCGAGCGCCTGCGCCGTTTCCGCCAGCAGGTGGAAGGCAACTTCGTGGGCGTCGGCATCCTGATCCGTCACGACGAGAAGCGCGACATCGTGATCATCAATCCGCTCGAGGGTTCACCCGCGATGCGCGCAGGCATCAAGCCGCAGGATCGCATCATGGCCGTGAACGGCCAGAGCACCACGGGCTGGTCGCTCAACCGCGCGGTCGATCTGATCACCGGGCCGGCGGGCGACGTGGTCACGCTCTCGATCAAGCGCGAGGGCGAGGACAAGCCGATCGATGTGCCGTTGACGCGCGAGAGCATCAAGATGCGCTCCGTGACCGGCTGGCGCAAGACCGGCCTCACCGACATGGGGCAGCCCACCTGGGACTGGTACATCGATCCCGCCATGGGCATCGGCTATGTGCGGCTGACCAGCTTCAACGAGGACAGCTTCGAGGACTTCATGAAGGCGGTCGACGACATGCGTCGCCAGCGCACGCTGAACGGCATCGTGCTGGATCTGCGCGGCAACCCGGGCGGTCTGCTCACCAGCGCCACCGACTTCTGCAACCTGTGGATCCCGAATGGCGAGCTGGTCAGCACCGAGAACCGCTTCGGCGAGAAGACCAGCAGCCGTCCTGCCGAACCGAACCGCGCCGCGCTGAAGGATCTGCCGGTGGTGGTGCTGGTGAACCAGAGCAGCGCCAGCGCCAGCGAGATTCTGAGTGGCTGCCTGCAGGCCTACGACAAGGCCGTCATCGTGGGCGAGCGCAGCTTCGGCAAGGGCAGCGTGCAGGAAGTGACGCCACTGAAGGACCGCACCAAGGAGGCGGCGGTGAAGGTCACCACCCAGCACTACGTGCTGCCACCCGAGGCGGGCACCGAGAAGGGCCGTCTGGTTCACAAGAAGCCCGGAAGCGAGGACTGGGGCGTGGTGCCCGACCTGCGCATCCGCATGACGCCTGATCAGCTCGAGCAGCTCGCCGAACTGCGCACAGCGGTCGACACGCTGCCCGAGAAGGGTGTGGAGCCGAAGGAGCCGCGGAAGGACCCGAACGAGATCCTCGCCACGGGTACCGATCCGCAGCTTGAAACCGCGCTGCTCGCCATGCGGGCGCGCGTGCTGAAGCAGGCGTCGGCAACGGCGGTGGCGGGGGCCACGGACAAGGCCACTCCGGCCACCCAGACGCCCTGAATCTGGTCCGTGCGGACAAGGCATTGCCCCGCGATGGGTTTGCCCCTATAACGGTGTGCTGCGCCGAGAGCCGATCGTGCTTCTCCCGGCCCATGAACACCATGTCCACACCATCCACCGACACCCGCCGCCTCTTCGACGTGCATCGCGGCGAGGCCGCTCCCCGGATTGCACCTGATCGTTCGGTTCCGCCTGCTGCCACCCTCAAGAAGTGGCTGCGGGACATGATGCTGATCCGCGAGTTCGAGGTGCGCTGCATGCAGGCGTATCAGGACAAGAAGATCGGCGGCTTCTGCCACGTGTACATCGGGCAGGAAGCTGTGGCGGTCGGCTGCGTGGCTGCCATGAAGCATGAGGATCCGCTGGTGACCGCCTACCGCGACCACGGCCACGCCCTGGCCCGCGGCATGTCCGCGCGAGCCTGCATGGCCGAGATGTTCGGTCGCGTGGATGGCTGCGCCAAGGGCAAGGGCGGCAGCATGCACATGTTCGACAAGCCCAACAACATGTTCGGCGGCCACGGCATCGTTGGCGCGCAGACGCCGCTCGGTCTGGGCCTGGCCTTCGCCACCAAGTACGAGGACGAGGTGCTGCGCGGCGGCAAGAACACGCGCGTCACGCTGTGCTTCCTGGGTGATGGCGCGCTGAATCAGGGCGCGCTGCACGAGGCCATGAACCTGGCCGGCCTGATGAACATCCCGGTGGTGTTCGTGGTGGAGAACAACGGCTACTCGATGGGCACCAGCATCCATCGCGGCACCACGATGGCGCACGACCTCAAGAGCAAGGCGATCGGCTAC
>CAIPQY010000408.1 GCA_903867275.1 uncultured bacterium
GGGCGGCTTCCGCCTGTGGCAGAAGGATTGGGAGAGCGCGGTGCCGGAGTACGACGACAAGCCGAAGAAGTGACGGCTGGAAACCCTGGTCGCGGAGGCGTTCAGGTCGCGGCGGTTGGCATCAACCCACCCATGCGCGCCACGGCCCGTCGCGAACACCACCACGCACCCGCCGCGCCACCCACCACCATCGCCAGGCTCAGCAGCATTGGCAGCGTGAGCGGTCCCACGCGAAACACGCCCGCGTCCGCCTCGCGCAGCTGCTCGGTGCCAAGCCGCAGCGCGCCGTAGAACGCGAAGAAGCATCCCGTGATCACGCCCGGCTTGCGCGGCCTGATCCACACCAGCGCCAGCAGCGCGAACAGCACCACGCCATCACTCAGCGCCTGCGCGAAGTTGTTGGGCCAGTACGCGGTGAGCAGCGGTGCCACCTTCGCCTGCACGCTGGCATCGCCGCCGTAGCACGCCGCGTACAGCACATCGGCCGCGTCGCCCTGCATCACGCCAGCGCGCACCGGAATGGGCGCCAGCTGCACGCCGCGCACCACCGCCTCGCTTGTTGCGGGCACGGCCTTCGCGATCGCCTGCAGTTCGGCGGTGTGACCAAAGCCTGCTTGCAGCATCTGCTCGGGATACTTCACGCTCCACCATGGCGCGCTTGCCTGCATGTCGGCGGGCAGCGGCTTGCCCCACAGTTCGCCGTTCACCCAGTTGGCCAAGCGACCGAAGCCAAGGCCCGGGCACGAACTGAAACTTGCCAGATCCGTGACATGCCCCACCGGCACGCCGTTGCGACGCGCCCACCAGAAGCACGCGATCAGCACGCCCAGGATGCCGCCGTGACTGCTCATGCCGCCCTTGTGGATGAACAGCAGTCCCCAGAACGGAAACTCGCCGGTGAACTGCCACAGCAGATGCTGGTCGTAGAACAGCACATGCCCAATGCGCCCACCGATCAGCACGCCGCCGATCAGCCATGTCAGAAAGTCGCCCACCTGATCCACGCTCAGCGGCGTGCGTCGGGTCAGGCTCATCCAGCGCATGATGAGCCACGCCACCAGAAACCCGGCCGCGTAGCTGATGCCGTACCAGCGCACGCCGAAGCCGTCGCCGAACTGCAGCGCGAAGGGCTGCAGCGTGTGCAGCATGCTGTCGGCCAGCAGGCTCACCCGCGCGCCCATGCCGCGGGCACCTCGCCGTACTGCGCGATGATGCGGCTCTTGATGCCGCCGCGGCCCTTCCAGTCGGTGATGATCTGCAGCCAGCGGGGACTCATGCTCGCGGCCAGATGGTCGCGGATGGTGTTGGTGACCGCCTCATAGAAGATGCCTTCGTTGCGGAAGCTCTGGTAGTACATCTTCAGGCTCTTCAGCTCCACGCACACGGCGGCGGGGGCGTAGCGCAGCGTCACGTTGCCGAAGTCCGGGTGGCCGGTCTTCGGGCACACGCTGGTGAACTCCTCGCTGATGTGCTCGATCACGAACGCATCGTCACTGGGCGAATCGAAGAACTCGAGCAGGTCGGGCTTGGGCATGCGGCAAGCCTAATTCAGTTTGGCGGCCTGTGCCTGCTGCGGCGTGAGCGTGGCGCGCAGCTGGCGAAGCGCGCGCGCGTTCAGTTCCTCGCGGTCGTAGGTGGCGTCGTTGCGCGCGCGGTCGGCGGCTTCCATCGCCTTCACCTTCTGGTTCATGCGGGCCTGATCGGGTGGCACGTCCGAGGGGCCGGGATCTATCAGGCCGGCCATGGCAGTATCGTTGCGATCGGCCTGCAGGATGGAGTGATTCACCAGCGCGTCGCTGCGATCGCGATAGGTGTCGGCCAGCGTGCCGA
>CAIPQY010000409.1 GCA_903867275.1 uncultured bacterium
AGATCGTGCTCGGGCACCACATACAGGCGTTGCTTGCCCAAGCCCGCGGCAACGAACACCTGCGGCGCCTTGGCCGGATCGCCAGCAAGCCACCATGTGAGTCCATACTGCGGGTTGGCCGGGCTGCGCTCGAAGCACTGCGCCAGCAGCTCGGGCTTCAGCAACTGCTTGCTGGTGCCGTCGGCCTGCACCACTGCGCCCTTGTGCAGCACCCACTCGCCGAACTTGGTCCACTCCTGCGCGCTCACCGATGCGCCACCCGCAAGCTGCGGCTGATCCTTCTTGTCGCGACCAATGCGCGCCACCTTCATGCCGATGGGGTCGAACAGATTGGCGGTGTACCACTCCCACAGCGTGTTCGGCTTCACGCCGCGCTCCTTGAGGCGACGCTCGAAGAACTCGCCGAAGGCGTAGTAGTGGTTGCCGCCGTAGCGGAACTCCTTGCCGGGGTCGCGGATCGCGGGCGCCTCCACGCCCTGCTTGAAGTAGTCCTCGCGCGCGGCAGCCAGCGCGCGCAATGCAGCGATGCCCCTCTTCTCGCCAGCGGCGGCGCGGATCATGTTGGCGCCGTCTTCGGTGTCGGGCTGCAGACCGCTTGAAAGGTTCAGCAGCTGGCGCACGGTGATCTGGCTCTTGCGCGGATCGCTCTTCCATTCGGTCAGCGTGTCGCTCACCTTCTCGTCGAGGGTGATCAGGCCCTGCTGCACGGCCAGCATGGCCGCAGCGCCCGTGAAACTTTTGGTGCCGCTTGCCAGCAGGTGCGGCCGCTGCGCATTCCAGCCCTGCGCGTAGTCCTCGAACAGCACCTTGCCACCCTGCATCACCAACAGCGCCTCGCCCTGATGCTGCTTGGAGTACTTGCCGGCCTGCTGGAAATGCTTCAGCGCGTCGGCGGATTCGGTGGCGGCGGGCGGCTCGGTGGCGCCGGCGAGCGCCAGCGCCAGAAACGATCCGATCACGCAGATCAGTCCTCGAAGGTGTGGCTTCGGCATGACCACCAAGGTTACGCTGTGCCCATGGATTTCCCGATCCAGCCTCGCGTCTTCCGACTCGCCTCGACCATGCTGCTGTGCGTGGCAAGCCATGCGCTTGCACAGTCACAGGTGGGCCCCGACGTGCAGCGCTCCGCAGTGATCGAGGACTACATGCTGCCCGATCACAGCGGCCTGAAGCCGCCGCAGTACTTCGAGCCATGGGACAGCATGAATGGATTCCGCCGCGCCGAATTCGGCGCCGACATTCTGCGCCCGCGCGTGTTCCTGCCGCTGTTCGATCCGCGGCCCATGGAGAGCCAGGTCGATCTGTCGAAGCCCATCGATGTGCCGTTCGGCTTTGCGCCCACCAGTCCGATGTTTCCGGATCCGCTGGAGGTTCCCCTGCGGCCTTTGCGCGCGCTGGAGCACCTGCTGTACGAGCAGTGCAGCACCATGTCGAACATCTACTACTCGCTGGTGCTGCAGAGCGTGTCGCGCACGCAACCGGGTCAGGGCAATCTGGGTGGCATCGGTCGCCTGGACGTGAATCTGCTCACCATCCTGGCCAAGACGCCGGGGCTGGGCACCAGCGCCGTCCAGCTGCTGTTTCGTCAGGGCAACGTGATCGGGCAACCTGGTGACTGGTCGCCCAGCCGAGCGAGCGGCACCTACTTCAACATGAACGCGCTCGATCAGGGAAACCTGAGCACGCTGAACATCCTCAGCTATCAGCAGGGTTTCGCCGACGATCGGCTGGTGTTCAGCGTGGGCAAGATGCACCCCAACCAGTACTTCATGCTGAACTTCTACGCCAACGACGAGTCGCGCCAGTTCATGAACGGCTCGTTCGACGGCAACAGCGTGTTCCAGCCCGCGCAGGGCACCTACTCGCCGGGCTTCGTGATGCAGTCGGTGCCCTTCGAGGACATCTACGTGAACGCCGCGGTGTTCGACATCGCCGACTATCCGGGCAACTCGTTCCAGAACCTGAACGAGGGTCTTTATTGGGCCGGCGTGGAGGTGGGTTGGACTCCGAACTGGCTTGGGAGCTTCTCGCGCTACAACGTGACCTTCGGCACCACCAATGCGGGCAACCAGAGCTACGCGGGCTACGGCGACGTGACCGGCATCAAGCAGACCAACAGCATGGTGGGCTTCCTTGGGCAGCAGCAGATCGGCGACTGGCTTGGCGTGTTCGCGGAATACGGCCTTGGTCAGGACACGGCCGTGGTGGCCAGTCAGGAGTTCAGCGCCGGCCTGTCCATCGTGCGGCCGTTCGGCCGCGTGGATGACGACTTCGGCATCGCCTACGCGTGGACCAGGCCGAACAACGCCTACGGCAACATTCCCGCAGGCAGCGATCCGCCAAGCGCAAGCGTGATGGAAACCTTCTATCGCTGGCAGATCACCAACAGCATGCAGCTGACGCCTGATCTGCAGCTGTCGTTCAATCCGGCCAGCGGCGACGGCAGCACCGTGGTGTCGCTGGCGCTTCGACTGAAGACGCAGTTCTGAGCGGTTTGCTCAGTCGGCTTTCGCCGCGGCCGCCTTGGCATCGCGCTCGGCGTGACGCAGGTGTCGCGGACGGATCACGTTGGTGGCAAGCCCCAGCATCTCCAGCACGCGGATCTGCATGTAGGTCACGTCGATCTCCCACCAGCGATGCTGGTTGCTGGCGCTGGCCGGGTCGTGGTGATGGTTGTTGTGCCAGCCCTCGCCCACGGTCAGGATGGCCACCAGCCAGTTGTTGCGGCTGTGGTCGTCGGTGGCGTAGTTGCTGTAGCCGAACAGGTGCGTGAGCGAATTCACGCTCCAGGTGATGTGCCACACCGCGATGGTGCGCACGATCACGCCCCACACCAGCAGGCTGGTGCCGAACTGCACGCCCATCATGGCGCCGCCCTGCCACCATCCGATGGCCAGGCCCACCAGGAAGTACAGCACCGCGTGCGCCAGGTAGATCCACGCCCAGATCGGCCGCTTCTCGAGCGCCAGATAGAACGGGTCCTCCAGCACGTCGCGCGCGTACTTGCGATACATGTCCAGACTGCTGGTGGCGCGATTGCGCACCATCAGCCAGCCCATGTGCGCCCAGAGAAACTTCACCATGGGCGTGTGCGGATCGTCCTGCTCGTCGGAATGGTTGTGGTGGAAGCGGTGCGTGGCCACCCACTTGCCCGGTGCGTCCTGCAGGCAGCACAGCGCCATCACCACGAAGGCGTGCTCGAGCCACTTGGGCACCTTGGCGCTGTGATGCGTGAGAAGGCGGTGGTAGCACAGGTTGATGCTCTGGCCGAACACGTGCACACCCACGATCATGGCGATGACGCCGGTCCATGAGAACACCCACGGCAGCACCGCCGCCAGCGCGAACACGTGCATGAGACCGATGGTGATTGCGTACGGCCACACGATCTGGCCTCGCATCACGGTGTCCGGCACCATCAGGGCATGGCGGTCGAACGCGGGAACGGCGTCGTCACCGACGCCAATGGATGACTGCATGAAGGGTCCTGCGAGAGGTATCCGAACGCGACGCAACGCCTGCCGGCATGCATGCGATCAGAGAGGCCATCCGCTCTCGCACACCATGTGCGGCCGCGGCCCATTGCGGGCCCGGCCGGCTTCCAACACCGAGGATCACTTGGGATCTTCGTTTTCCTTGCCCAACGCCCGGTACCGGAAGTTTTCCATGCCGATCATGCCGCCGGCCATCAGGCCCTTTTCGGCACCCACATACAGGGCCAGACCGTTCTGGAACGGCGCGGTGCCATTGGCGGCGGAGTCGCCTGCCACGGCCATGCCCTGCACGCTGCCCGTGAGCAGTCCCTTCTGGAACTGCGTCAGCACATCGGCGTTGGCGAACACGATCAGGATCTTCTTGCCCTGTCCGCCAAGCTGCAGGCCCACGTTGAAGTTGTTCACCGCGGCCCAGCCCAGCTGCTCGCCCCTGGCGTTGAACACCGCGCCGCGACCGAAGCTGCCGCCGGTGAAGATGATGCCCCACTGGCCCGCGCCCGGGAACACCGCGTAGCCCGCGGAGTTCTTGATCTGATCCTTCAGGCCCGGCACATTGCTCTCGAAGTGCTTCAGTCCCTCGCGCGCTTCCACCACGAAGCTTTCGCGGTCATCGGCCTTGGGGGCCACGTTGCAGCTCACCACGCTGACCAGTGGCAGGGCAAGGACGAACATCAGGCAGAGCGCGCGAATCATTGGAAATCTCCGAACGGGGCTGGAAATCAGAACGCTGTCAAAGGGTAGCCGCGATCACGCAAACACGCCCACGGCGGCGTTCCATGCCTGCAGGCAGGCGCGACGGTCGGCCACGGCCTCTGGAAGCTTCAGCGGACGACCTCGAGCATCAAGGAGCAGGCCCACCGGACCCCCCCGTACGGTGGGAGAAACGGGCTTGCCGGGCCCCTCGCCCAGATCGATGCCGCGTTCGGGCTTCACATCCACGCGCGCCGTGCAACCGGCCGCAAGCGGCACGCGCACGATGTCGCCCGCGTTCACCGTGCCGGATGCCGCCTTCGCGTCACCCGTTTCGGGCGTCATGCTCCATGTGAAACACGGCTTGCCGCGCTTGCCTTCGCCCTTGGCGCTGACCGCCGTGCCCAGCACCACCAGGCAATCCTTCTCGAACACCTCCATGGCGGCCTGCGGATGCACGCTGGCCAGCACACCCAGGTGCGGCATCATGAAGATGCTGTCCTTGGCGAGTTCAGTGAAGCCTTCGGGCTCGAAGCTGTCGAGCAGCATCATGGCCGTCTGCTCCAGGCGCGGCGCGTGACTGAGCACGCCACCCGACGCCACCAGCAGGTCCATGCGCATGCGGTCCACCAGGCTGGCGCCCGCCTCCTGCTGACGGAACGCGTCACCCACCGTGCGCTGCTGCTGCACGCCCTTCAGGCTGGTGGCGAAGGCGCGATGCTGCTCGAACGCCAGTCGCAATGCCTCGCGCGCCACCGCCTGCTCGAACACCAGCGCCTCGTGCGTCTGCGGAATGGTGGTCGGACGGATCATCTTGTTCTTCACGCGATTGCGAAGCTCGCGCTCGTCCATGTCCAGGTGCACCCAGCGCAGCACGTTGGCCATGCCCGCCTCGGCGCAGACATTGCTGATGCTGTAGCTCATGCCCAGGTTGGCGCTGACGGTTCGGTTGAACACGCCGCCGTACACGCTGAACACGTCGGTGGTGGCGCCGCCGATGTCCACGCACACCGCGTTGATGCCGCGTCGGCGCGCGATCTCCTGCAGGATGTCACCCACCGCACCGGGCGTTGGCATGATGGGCGCGTTGGCCCACGCGATCAGCCGGTCGTAGCCGGGTGCGTGCGCCATGACGTGCTCCAGGAACACGTCGTGGATGCGTTCGCGCGCGGGGCCCAGGTTCTCGCGCTCCAGCGTTGGGCGCAGGTTGTCCACCACGCTCAGGTCGAAGCCGGGTCCGCCGAACACGCGGCGCACCGCGTCGGCCGCCTCCTTGTTGCCGGCGTAGATCACGGGCAGCTGGTACTCGCCACCGAATCGCGGGCGCGGCTTCGCGGGCGCGATCAGTTCGGCGATCTCCACCACCTTGCGCTGGTCGCCACCGTCGGTGCCGCCGCTCACCAGCACCATGTCGGGGCGCAGTTCGCGAATGCGCTGAATCTGCTCGTGCGGCTTGCGGCGGTCGTTGCCCGCGATGGTGTCCATCACGATGGCACCCGCGCCCAGGGCCGCGCGCTTGGCGCTTTCCGCGGTCATCTCGCGCACCACACCCGCCACCATCATCTGCAGGCCGCCGCCGGCGCTGCTGGTGCTCACATAGGCATCGCAGCCGTTCGGATCATCGGGGCTCGTGCGGCGGATGATGGTGCCGTCGGGGTTCACCAGCTTGCGACCGCTGAGTTCCTGCAGTTCGGTGACGGAGTTGGTCACCCCCAGCGTGACATCGGCAAGCGGCTCCTCCACGGTGGTAGGTGCCTCGCCGCGGTGCGTCTGGCGAAACACGCCGTCGCGCTTCTCGATCAGGATGGCCTTGGTGGTGGTGCTGCCACAGTCGGTGGCCACCACGATCTCGATGCGGGCGGGGTCGACGGGCGTACTGGCTTCGCTCACGGTGCAAGAATACGAGTTGGCGCGCACATTCGCGTGGTTCATGCGCGATCCGGCGCGCGTTCCGACGCCTTGCGTTGCAACGCGTCCAGCCTGTCCAGCATCCACGGGATGGCGCCGCGTCGCTGCATGTAGCGGGCCAGGCGCTCCCATGTGTCGGCGTCCATCAGCACACCAACGAACGGCGTGAGCGCATGCATGCCCTGCCCCGTCACCGCGCCAAGCGGGCGCCAACTTTCAAGGAACAGCGATGCAGGCCCCGCCATCTCGCGCGCCACGATGCGTCGCAGCACGCCGTCGATCAGTTCGCGTTCGTGCGCATCGGGCTCCACGGGGCCATCGGGTTCCACCGCAAAGGCGTGACGCAGGCGATCGCGCCAACCCGCCTTCTTCGACGATTCAGGTTCAGCCATGACGGCGAAGGAACGCGTCCACGGCCTGACGGCGCGACTCGGCGGCCACCGGGTCGCTTCCAAGCAGGATGGTGAAGCCGCGCATGCCGTCGGTGCGCGCAACGGCGCGACCAGACACTTCGCGTGACACGCGCAGGAATCCCTGCTCGTGCTTCCAGATCACGCCCTGCACATCGGTCCACGCCACGCGACGCACACGCAGCGGCTCGTGCACCGTGATGCCGTCGTTGTTCAACACATGATCGGTCGGCAGCAGGTAGCGCTGCACCGACACAGCCAGTGCCAGGCCAGCCACACCGCCCAGCGCCGCATCGTGCAGTGCCACGCCGGCCATCGCGCCAAAGGCGGTCATGCCTGCGAGCAGCGCAACCGTTCGCATGGGGCGCTCCTTGGCGGGCCACACCGTCCAGGCAAAGGCCTGCTCGGGGGTTGGCCGGTCCGTCGTGGCGACGGGACCTTGCCGAATGAATTCCACGGGCGCCAGCGTGGTCATGCTGCACAGGGTATCGGCTGAACGCGCATTTCCGAAGCGAAATCCGCTCTACCATGCCCCCATGACCACCGCGCCAGCCTCGCTTGACCTGTCTTTCCGCGAATTTTCAGCGGATGCGGGGTTTGCAGCCCATCTTGATTCCATCGACCCGCTGGCACGCTTTCGCGACCGATTTGAACTGCCCAGCGACGCGGCCGGCACCACGATCACCTATCTGGTGGGCAACTCGCTCGGGCCCATGCCGCGCGCCACGCGCGACCTGGTGATGCAGGAACTCGACGCGTGGGGAACGCATGCCTCGCAGGCGCGCTTCAAGGGCGCGCACCCTTGGGTGCACTACCACGAGATGTTCCGCGAGCCGCTGGGCAAGCTGGTTGGCGGCGCACCCGAAGAGATCGTGGCCATGAACGGCCTCAGCGTGAACCTGCATCTGTTGCTCGCCAGCTTCTGGCGACCCGAGGGCAAGCGCACGCGCATCCTGATGGAAGCGGGCGCGTTCCCCAGCGACACCTACGCCATCGAGAGTCACATGCGCGTTCGCGGCTTCGACCCGGCGCAGCATGTGGTGAAGGTGGCGCCACGCAACGGCGAGTCGTGCTTCACCACGCAGGATTTCGTGCAGGCCATCGAGCGCGAGGGCGATGCGCTGGCGCTGGTGCTGGTCGGTGGACTGAACTACTTCACGGCACAGGTGCTGGACATGCAGTCCATCACCGCGGCTGCGCACAAGACCGGCGCGTTCTGTGGATTCGATCTGGCGCACGCGATTGGCAACGTGCCCATGCACCTGCACGACTGGAACTGCGACTTCGCGGCGTGGTGCAGCTACAAGTACCTGAACGCGGGCCCGGGCAGCCTGGCCGGCTGCTTTGTGCATGCGCGCCATGCGCACGATCTGCAGCGACCGCGCTTCGCCGGCTGGTGGGGCAATGACATCAGCGAGCGCATGCGCATGCTGGACACCTTCGTCCCGGCGGTTGGCGCTGACGGTTGGCAGCTGACCAACCCACCGATCCTCTCCAGCGCACCACTGAAGGCCAGCCTGGATCTGTTCGACGAGGCGGGTCTGCCTGCGCTGCGCCAGAAGAGCAAGGCGCTCACCGGCTACATGGAGTTCATGCTTCGCACGCTGGCGCAGGATCGCTGCAGCGTGATCACGCCGGCGGATGCGGGTTCGCGCGGCTGCCAGCTGTCGATCCGCATTCCAGGCGATGCACGCGGTGTGGCGGCCAAGCTGCACGAGCGCGGCTTCTGGTGCGACTTCCGCGAACCCGATGTGGTGCGCGCAAGCCCGGCTCCGTTCTTCAACACCTTTGCCGAAGTGCACGCGTTCGCGCAGGCGCTTGCCGGCATCCTGCACGCCTGATCCATGTCCACGCTCAGCGCCATCCTGATCTGCAAGAACGAGGCGATCAACATCGAGGCGTGCCTGCAGTCGGTTTCTTTCTGCGACGAGATCGTGGTGGTGGATTCGGGCAGCATCGATGGCACCCAGCACATCGCGCGGCGATTCACCGAGAAGGTGTTCGAGCAGTCGTGGCTCGGCTTTGGCCCGCAGAAGAATGTGGCGCTCGATCACGCCACCGGCGACTGGGTGTTCAGCATCGACTGCGATGAGCGCGTCACGCCCGCCCTGCGCGATGCCGTGCTGCAGGCGGTGAAGCAGGGTGGCTCGCATGCCGCCTTCGCGGTGACACGCCGCAACACTTTCCTCGGCCGCACCATCCGATTCGGCGACTGGCGCAACGACACGCCGGTTCGCCTGTTCCGTCGCGATGCGGGTCGCTTCTCGCCGGATCCGGTGCACGAACGCGTGCTGGTGCAGGGATCCACCGGCGCGCTGGCTGGCGTGCTGCAGCATCATCCATTCGACTCGCTGCATGCCATGGTGGACACCATGCAGCGCTACTCCGATCTGTCGGCGCAGATGCCCGGCAAGCGCGGCGCGCCACCGCCACTCGCGTTGCTGCGCGCCATCTTCGCGTTCATTCGGGGATACCTGCTGAAGGGCGGATTTCTGGATGGCTACGCAGGCTTGTTGATCGCCTTCGGCACAGCCGAGGGCACCTTCTGGCGCCATGCCAAGCGCTGGGAACGCGCACGCGAACAGCGCGCAACCAACCGCTGACGCGCGGCGATCACTTCACCTTCAGCTTGCCGTTCATCAGGCGCCAGTGGCCCGGGTAGGTGCACACCAGCGGATAGGTGCCCGGCTTGTCCGGCGCGAAGAACCACAACTGCATCGACTGTCCGGGCGCCACCAGGCCCATCACCTGCAGCACCTTGGGGCTGTCGGGCACGAATTGTCGGCGCTTGCCTTCGGCTCCCTCGCCCAGCTTGTCCGCAGCCACGCCGATCTCGCTGAGCGCACCGGGCGCCACCAGCAGCATGTTGTGCTGCATGGAGTCGGGGTTGTTCATCTCGATGCACACCAGCGCACCGGGTGCAGCCTGGAACTCCTTCGGATCCCATGACATGCGACCTACAACCGACACGGTCTTCAGCATGGTGGGCTGCAACGCCTTCGCTTCGGCAGGCTGCTGATCGGCGGGCAGTGCCAGCAGCGTGCGAGCCGCTGCGGCGCGGGCGCGCGTGCTGGTGGTGTCCTTTAGCTTGGCGACCAACGCGGGCTCGAGCGGCTTCACCTCGGTGGCGGGTCGCGCGGCCAGCACCGCGGCCAAGTCGTTGGCGGCAAGACATGTATTGCACGCCTCGATGGCCTGCCAGGTGGCGGCGGCCACGCTC
>CAIPQY010000410.1 GCA_903867275.1 uncultured bacterium
GAAGTTTTCGAAGTACGCACCCGGGAACGAGTCGAACAGCAGCGATTCGTAGCGCTGTCGCGCGGCGTGCAGTTCGGCGTCCAGACGCGTGCTCTCGGCTCGGTCGATCTCGATCTTGCCGGTCAGGTTGAAC
Organism: uncultured bacterium; assembly: GCA_903867275.1. Taxonomy (GTDB): domain Bacteria; phylum Planctomycetota; class Phycisphaerae; order Phycisphaerales; family SM1A02; genus SYAC01. Next base: position 134 of record CAIPQY010000410.1, read on the forward strand.
GAATCAAGGCGCAGGGTTCGGTATTCGGCCATGGGTGCAGGGGAAGGTAGCAGCCGGTACCGCGCACGCCATCCACATGCGGTGGGCAGGGGCCCGTGCGTTAGCATGCGTTTCGCGGCGGCACTTCGCTCGCACGCGCACCCCATGCATCCTCATTCACACAACCAGTTCGAGCACGGTGTCGTGGGTGGGGCGGGGGCTCTGGACCGATGACCTGCGCGCAGTGCCAGCACGCCAATCGCGACGGCGTGCGCTTCTGCACGCGGTGCGGCTGTGCGCGGCAGCGTCTGTGCCCGGCCTGTCATGCGCCCGCGGAAGCGGATGATCGCTGGTGCGGCCAGTGCGGCGTCGATCTTGCAAGCGCGGGCAAGCCGACGGCAGCGCTGCCCGCAAGCGCCGCGCCCTCGCGCGCCGGCGTGGAGGCGCTTGAATCCGAGCGCCGCAACGTGACCGTGCTCTTCGCCGACGTGAGCGGCTTCACCGCGATGAGCGAGAAGCTGGACCCCGAAGTGGTGACCGCGCTCATGAACGGCTGCATGCGCAACCTGGCCGACATCGTGACCCGCTATGAAGGCCACGTGGACAAGTTCATCGGCGACTGCATCATGGCCATCTTCGGCGCGCCGGTGGCGCACGAAAATGATCCCGAACTGGCCGTGCGCGCGGCGCTGGACATGATGAAGGCCATGGAGGCTTACAACAAGACGCTGCCCGTGCGGCTTGAAGCGCCGCTCACGCTGCACACCGGCATCAACACCGGCATGGTGATCGCGGGTGGCGTTGGAACCGACCAGAAGATGCAGTACACCGTGATGGGCGACACGGTGAACCTGGCTTCGCGCCTGGAGTCGCTGGCCACCAGCGGCGAGACGCTGGTGAGCGCCTACACCTACAACCTCACGCGCCATGCCTTCGACTTCGTGGCCATGGATCCGGTGAAGGTGAAGGGCAAGCAGGATCCGGTGGCCGTGTACCGCGTGATCAAGCCCAAGGCCACCGCGGTGAGCGAGAAGGCTGCGGGCGAGGCACTGCCGCTGGTGGGCCGCGCGCAGGAACTGAAGATCGTGGGCGACGCCTACGCGCGCTTCCGCGCGGGCGAAGGCCAGGCGGTGTTCCTGGTGTCCGAGCCCGGCGTTGGCAAGAGCCGCCTGCAGGCCGAGAGCGACAGGCAGTTCCGCGAGCAGGACATGCAGCAGGTGTCCGGTGCCTGCCGTTCGTACTCGGGCTGCACCTCGTACTCCATCTTCATCGAGCTGTTCCACGGCCTGTTCGGCGTGAACGCCGACGATGTGGGCATGGCCGCCGCGCAGAAGGTGGCCGCCGGTCTGCCGCTGGTGCTTGGCCTCGATCCGCACGCGCTGTCCACCGAGGCGCGCGAAGCGATCGTGTTCATCGGCATGATGCTCGGTGGCAACGTGAGCGCCGAGTTCGACGTGGACATGGGACAGATGTCGGCGCAGGAGATCAAGGTCAGCACCTTCCGCGCCGTGTCGTGGCTGTTCGAGCGCATGGCCAGCCGCAAGCCGCTGTGCATCCTGCTCGAGGACCTGCACTATGCCGATGCGGCGTCGATCGAGCTGATCGCGCACCTGTTCAAGCTGGTCGGAACTTCGCAGATCCTGCTGATCCTGCTGCTGCGACCCAATCGCGAGCACGCCTCCGCGCGCCTGCTGCCGGTGGCCCGCAAGCTGCTCGAGCACGCATGCATCGAGGTGTCGTTCCGCCATCTGGACAGCGCCGAGAGCGACCAGCTGTCGCGCCTGCTGCTGCACAGCGAGCAGGTGCCCGAATCGCTGCTGCGCCTGATCCGCGAGCGCTCCGCCGGCAATCCACTCTTCATCGAGGAGATCGTGCGAAGCCTGCGCACCGGCGGCGTGGTGGAGCGCGCCGACAGCGGCGAGATCCGCGTGCTGCGCGACCTTGCCGGTGTCTCGATTCCCGATTCGCTCAACGGCATGATCGCCGCGCGCGTGGATCGCCTGCCCGCGCAGCTGAAGGATGTGCTGAACATCGCCGCGGTCATGGGCAGCACCTTCCGGCTGGAACTGCTGCGGCGCGTGGCGGGGGTGCCGAACCTGGACGCGGTGCTGGACGCGCTGGTGCAGGAGGAGATCCTGTTCGAGTCGCAGAGCTTCCCGGAAGTGGAATACAGCTTCCGCAATGTGCTCATCCAGGAGTCGGTGTACGGCGCCATGCTGCTGAAGAAGCGCAAGGCCCTGCATGCGCAGGTGGCCGCGCTGGTGGAGCAGCTGTTCGCCGGCAAGCTGGAGGAACAGGCCGAACTGCTGGGCTATCACTATCACCTGGCCGAGGTGTGGGACAAGGCGCATGTGCATCTGGTGGCCAGCGGCCTGAAGGCCAAGCGCGCCTTCGCCAACGAGGAGGCGGTGCGCGCGTTCGCGCGCGCGCTGGAGGCCGCCGCCTTCGCGCCAGGCGCGGGCATGTCGGCCACCGAACTGCAGGGACACCTGTCGGAAACCAAGGAACTGATGGGCGACATGGCCGAAGCCATCCGTCACCGCGAAGAGGCCATCAAGGCCACCACCGACATCAAGCTGCAGGCCGACGCGCTGCGCAACATCGGTCGCATGCACGAGAAGCGCGGCTTCAAGGACGATGCGGCGCGCGTGTACGACCAGGCCTTCGCGCTGCTGGCCAACCATGCCGATTCGCTCGAGATGGGTCAGCTGCTCATGAACCAGAGCTGGGTGCTGAACCGCTCGCGGCAGTTCGATGCCGCCATGGCCAAGGCGCACGCCGCGCTGGCCATCTTCCAGGCGCATGACTCACGCGCGGACATGGCGCTGGTGTACAACAACCTGGCGGTGTTCTGCGAGCATCAGGGCGATCTGGACAAGGCGCTGGAGCACAATCTGCGCGGTCTGCAGCTGTTCACCCAGCTCAACGACAAGCGGCAGATGGCCAACCTGTACCTGTCGCTGGGCTATGTGCACAGCAGTCGCAAGGAGTTCGAGCAGGCGCTGGAATACTTCACCAAGTCGGCGGCATTGATGGAGCGCATCGGCAACCGCTACGGCGCCGGCACCGCGTTGATGTCCAAGGGCCGCATCTACATGGACACCGACCGGCTGGAGCTGGCCGAGCGCACCCTGCGCCAGTCGCTGCGCATCCACCACGAACTGGATCTGAAGAAGAAGATCGTGGCCAACGAGCTGGCGCTGGCGAAGCTGTACCTGATGAAGCAGCAGTGGCCGCAGGCGCGCCAGCATCTGGCGGTGGCACGCGGCGAGGCCGAGGCGCTGGACTACCAGTCCGATCTGGCGAAGATCCACCTGCTGGAGGCGCAGATCCTTTCCGCCGCGGGCGAGGATCCACAGGCCGCGTTCATGCGTGCCATCGAGCTGTTCCGTGCGTTGCAGCGCAACCGCGATGCCGATCAGGCCGCGGCGGAACTGGCTGCGTGGAAGAGCCGCTGAGTTTGTGCATCAAGATCGTGCGTGGCGCGCGTCAGGTGCGTCGCCGCTTGGCCAGCAGGCCCGCAAGCGCCACCAGCGCCGCCGCACCTGGCGATGGAACGGCGAGATACAGATTGTCGATGGAGGCGTGGATGCTGGCACTGGGGTCGAAGGACGCCACGGTGATCGACAGCGAGGTGATGTTGGCGCTGCTCGAGTAGAAGCCGATGAATTCGCCGGCGCTGAAGGCAATGCCTTCGTAGGCGGTGCCGTCGGACACGGTCACGTCGATGATCGCCGGCACCGCGTTGCCGAGCAGATTCGACCCGAAGATATTGCCCGCCACCCCGCGGACGCCCTTGGAAAAGCTGAAGGTCAGCGTGGCGAATGCATCGGCGGTGCGCAGATTTCCATTGCTCGCCAACAGGCCTGAGGGGCTTGCGGAGGCCGTCCACGTGACATCGCCCACGTCACCCGTGACGCCGCTCGCGTTGTACCCCACATATGAATTGAAGGTCTCCACGCCCACGCTCTGACCACCGCTCGTCACGCGCTGATTCCACAGCAGTTGGCTGGGCGTCACCACCACGCCCGCGTCGGCCATGGTGCCAAGCAGCGACGCGCACGCAACAGCGCCGAGCAGCGAGCAGGAATGCATGAAGGGGAACTCCGAACGAAGGAACTGGGAACACGACA
>CAIPQY010000411.1 GCA_903867275.1 uncultured bacterium
CAAGGTGTCCGCTAACCGATAAACAATTGGACACGTGTCCACACACAAGGTTTTGCCGCCAACCTGCGTCAGGTTGAAGGCAAGAACTCTGGAGAAATACCGTGATGATGCTCGCAGCAGATATGACGACCACCATGAAGGCGCTGAACGCCGGACTTTCGATGGAAGGGGTCACCATGTACCTCTTCTGGCTCTCAACCGTCGCCATGGGCGCCGGCGCCCTGTACTTCTGGCTGCAGCGCACGACCGTGCAGGTGCAGTACCAGACCGCCATGACCGTTGCCGGCATCATCTGTGCCGTCGCCTGCTTCCACTACTGGCGCATGAGCAACATCTATCTGGAGGGTGTTGCCAGCCTGTTCGACGACAACGGCGGCCGCATCGCCGGCGCAACCATCAAGCAGTTCCCGACCGCCTATCGCTACATCGACTGGCTGATCACCGTGCCGCTTCTCGTGATGGAGTTCCCCCTGCTGCTCAACTTGGGCAAGAAGGGCAACGAGATCTTCAAGGGCCTGCTGTTCTGGTCGCTGGTGATGCTCGTGACCGCCTGGGTCGCTGAAGAGAGCGCCACCGGCAGCCAGCAGTGGTGGACCTGGTACGTGGTCAGCTGCGGTGCATGGCTGTACATCGTGTACATGCTCTTCACCAAGGTCACCGAGGCCATGGCCACCGCCCCCGCGGGCATCCAGGACAGCCTGAAGATCATGCGTCTGTTCGTGCTGATCGGCTGGGTCATCTACCCCGTCGGCTTCCTGATGGCGCTTGGTGGAACCAACGGCGAGAGCTGGCGCGAAGTGTGCTACAACGTCGCCGACGTGATCAACAAGGTGTTCTTCGGCCTGGTCTGCTACCAGGGCGTGAAGAGCCTTGGCGAGCGCGCCTGATTCGAATCCACTGAAGTCTTGAAGATCGCCCCGCCCACCGCCGCAAAGGTCGACTGCCCCAAAGGCACGCTCGACCGCGCGGCGGAGGCGGGGCGATTTCTTTCGAGCCCGCGTGCATGGCCCTGGACCGTGCTCGCCATGGCCGCCGCGCTTGGCTGGCTGAACACGCAGCGAACCACCACGGCGGCCGCATGGCCCTTCGTGATCGCCCTGCTGGCGTTCGGCATGCCGCACGGCGCGGCTGACTGGACCGTTGCAGCGAAACTTGGCCACCGCGTCGGCTTCGTGCGCCGCGCCTCGGGCTTCTTGGGGTACCTGCTCCTGATGGCCGCGAGTCTGGGATTGATCATGTGGCAACCAGGTGTCGCGGGCCTGCTGTTCCTGCTTCTGACGGTGTTCCACTTCGGCATGGCCGACGCAACGGCGGTCAGGGCCGATGGCGATGGCCCGATCGCGCGATGGGGCCTTGTGATCGCGCGCGGACTGCTGCTGCTTGCGACGGCCTTCGCCACGCATCCACAGGCGGCATGGGCGCCGTTTGCGCAGATCGGCAGCGCGCTTTCCCCCTGGCACGCCGCAGCATGGAAACCCGATCTGGATGTGCTGCGGTCGCTGGCCGCGATTGGCGTGGCATCCGGCGTGATGCTGGCGGTGTGCAGCGCGATCGCGCGCATGCGTGCCGGCCGTGTCGCCGCCGCGTCACTGGATCTCGTCGAACACGCCTTGGTGGCCGCCATGGCCGCGCTGGCCGATCCGCTGTTCGCCGTTGGCTGCTTCTTCCTGGGTGTGCATGCGTTCCGGCACACGCGCCGACTGGCATGCACACGCGAGGTGCTGGAACCCCCCGCTGCACCGAGCAAACTGCTCCCTCGCATGCTTCGCGTGCACGTGATCAGCCTGCCGCTGATGTGGCCAACCGCGGCCTGTCTGGTGCCGCTGTGCTGGCTGCTGGGCGGCGTCGATCTGCAGACACTGGCCGTGGCCAGCATCGCCTTCTACATGATCACCACGCTGCCACACCACCTGCTCGGCCTGCGCTTGCCGCAGCCCGACCTGCAGCCTGCGGCGTGAGCGTCAGCCGCCGATTCGGGTCGCGCCGCCGCAGTGCATGCGCAGCGGCTCCGGAATCTCCACGCTGCCGTCCTTCTGCTGGTGCATCTCGAGCAGCGGAATCAGCACGCGCGGGCTGGCGATGACCGTGTTGTTCAGCGCGTACGCGAACTGGGTCTTGCCCTCCGCATCGCGGTAGCGCAGGTTCAGGCGGCGGCACTGGAAGTCGGCCAGGCGGCTGGCGCTGTGCGTCTCGCCCCACTCGCCAACCGGACGGCCATCGACGCCGTTGTCGCCACGACCGGGCATCCAGCACTCGATGTCGATCATGTCCTCGTTCTTCATGCCAAGGTCGCCCGTGCAGCACTGCAACAGGCGGTACGGCAGGCCAAGCGACTGCAGGATCATCTCCACGCTTTCCATCATGTGCTTGTGCCAGCCGCGGCTCTCCGCGTCGTCGGCCTTGCACACCACCACCTGTTCCACCTTGTCGAACTGATGGATGCGGTACAGACCCGCGGTGTCCTTGCCGCTGGCGCCCGCTTCACGACGGAAGCAGGTGCTGGCGGTGCAGTACTTCCGGGGCAGGTCGCCCTCCGAAAGGATCTCGTCGGCGTGCAGGCCCATCAGGCCCACCTCGCCGGTGCCCGTCAGGAACAGGTCATGTCCGCTGCCGCGCTTCGATTCCTCGATGTGATAGGCCTGCTCGCGCCCGAACGGAAAGAACCCGGTGCCCATCATGCACTCCTCGCGCACGATCACGGGCACGCTCATGGGCGTGAAGCCGCGTTTGTCGGCCATGAAGTCGAGCGCGTAGCGGATCACCGCCTGATGCAGGCGCATGCCCATGCCCGTCAGCACGTAGTG
>CAIPQY010000412.1 GCA_903867275.1 uncultured bacterium
AGGTCGCGAACCGCCGAGTGCTCCAGGCGGCTGGTCACCAGCACGCGTCGTCGTGTGCCTGCGAGCGCGCCGCGGATGGCCAGGTCAGCAGACTCCGTTCCTCCGCTGGTGAACACAACCTCGCGGTCGGTGCAGCCCAGCAGCTGCGCCACCTCGCTGCGGGCGAGTTCCACCTGATGCCGTGCAGCCTGGCCCGGGCGGTGGATCGAGCTGGGATTGGCCCAGGTGCGCTCAAGCGACGCCTGCACGGCGTGCACCACCTCGGGCAGCGGCTGCGTGGTGGCATTGGCGTCCAGGTAGATCACGCAACGAGTCTACGAAGCCCGAAAAGCGAAGCGGGCCCGACCTTTCGATCGGGCCCGCCGTCATGCGGATGAGAGGAATCGAACCTCCACGGGAGTTACCCCACAAGAACCTGAATCTTGCGCGTCTGCCAGTTCCGCCACATCCGCGGGGTCGCGAATGATAGGGGCTCTGGCCGGAACACGCCAGCGGGGTCATTCGTCGGTGAACTCGTCCTCGATCAGGGGTGCGTCGGCCAGCTCGACCTCTGGCAGTTCCAGGTTCTCGGTGCCGGGCAGGAAGGCCGCCAGACGCTGCCGCCGCACGGGGTGCTGCAGCTTGCGGATGGCCTTGCTTTCCACCTGACGCACGCGCTCGCGGGTCACCTTGAAGATGCGGCCCACCTCTTCCAGCGTGTAGGTGTGTCCGTCGCCCACACCGTCGGCGATGCCGTAGCGCAGCTTCAGGATCTCGCGCTCGCGGTAGGTGAGCGTCTTCAGCAGGTCGTTGATGCGACCTCGCAGCAGCTCGTTGCTCGCGCTTTCGTGCGGGCTCTCCTGCGATTCGTCCTCGATGAAGTCGCCGAAGTGGCTGTCCTCGCTCTCGCCCACCGGTCGGTCGAGCGAGATCGGGTGACGGCTGATCTTCATCACGCGGCGCACTTCCTCCATGGGCATCTTCGCCTTGATGGCGATCTCTTCCACGGTGGGCTCGCGACCGAGATCCTGCAGCAGGTGCTTCTGGATGTTGCGAAGCTTGCTCATGGTCTCGATCATGTGCACCGGCACGCGGATGGTGCGGGCATGGTCGGCGATGGCACGGGTGATGGCCTGACGGATCCACCACGTGGCGTAGGTGCTGAACTTGTAGCCACGCTTGTACTCGTACTTGTCCACCGCGCGCATGAGGCCGGTGTTGCCTTCCTGGATGATGTCCAGGAAGGGCAGGCCGCGGTTGCGGTACTTCTTGGCGATGCTGACCACCAGGCGCAGGTTGCCGCCCGAAAGGTCGCGCTTGGCCTGCTCGTACTCGCCGAACACGCGCAGGATGGCCTTCATGCGGGCCTCCAGCTCGGTGGGCTCCTCGTAGATGAGCGAGCGCAGGCCGCTGACCTCTTCTCGCATGGCCACCACATCCTCGGGATCGAAGCGATCGGGGTTGCGCGTGGCCTTCTGCAGCATCTTCTGCAGCTCGAGCAGCTTGCGATGGATGGCCTGCATCTTGCGCATCAGCGGCTGGATGCGGCCGGTGCGCAGGCAGCACTCCTCGAGCAGGGTGGCCACGCGGCGGCGACGCAGCGACAGCTCCACCTTGATCTCGGCCTTGCGCTCGTCGCTCACGGCCGGGTTGTCGAGCTGCGACCACTGCTTCTCGTTGATGTCGAGCAGCTTGGTGATGGTCTCCACGTTCACCGGGATGCGCGCGGCGATCTTGTCCTTGGCATTCACCTCGGCGGTGCTGATGCGCATGGTGCGGTCGAAGGGCAGCTGGCCGGCATGCACCAGACGCAGCGTCTCCACGGCCTGACGCGCCACGTAGTCGCTCTCCAGCGTCTTGCGACGGAAGATCATGCGCGTGGTCTCGATCTTCTTCGCCAGACGGATCTCCTGCTCGCGGGTGAGCAGGGGAATGGTGCCCATCTGCGTGAGGTACATGCGGATGGGATCGTCGATGCGCTTGGAACCCTGCTCGGCGAGCGCCTGCTCGACCACTGCCTGGGCCTCTGCGTCATCGAGGATGTCATCATCCATGTCCTCCTCGTCCGGGCCTTCCTCGCCGTCGGCCTTCTTGGCCTTGACGGGCTTGGCCGGCTTCACGGGCTTGGGTGCCGGCACCGGCGCGATGGCCGCGGGCACGTGCTTCTCGCGCTGGCGGCTCTTGGGCTCGTCGCGCTGGAACTTGAGGTTGGTCTGCAGCGGGGCGTAGAACTTGATCCACTGGTTGCGCCGCATCTCGGGCTCGTCGACCATCTCGATGCCGAGCTCGTTGATGAGCACGAACAGCTCGTCGATCTTCTCGGGATCGACGAACTCGTCTGGCAGGCAGGTGTTCAGCTCCTCGTAGCAGATCCACTTGCGGCGGCTGCCAACTTCCACGAGGCGCTTCAAAACCTTGTCAAGATCGGTGACGGCGAGGCTCACGAGGGGGTCTCCATTCGGTGTGAATCCGCAGGAATCGTTCCAGCGGTTGCGTTTCGGGCGTCGCTTCGAACAGCTCGGGCGATCGCCCCGGGGCGGTGGCCCTCCCGGCGAAGGCGATCCATGACGGCCACCAGGGTGGTGTCATCGAGCGCTTTCCGGGAGGAAAGTGGCGTTTCCGCGCTTTGGCGGAGGATTCGGTCAAGGTCTGAGGCTGCAGCCTGCAGGCTCTGCAAGGCATCGGCCGACTCCATGCGTCGGCTTCCAGTTTCGTACAGCTCAAAGGCCAAAAGTTTGATGGTAGGCACGCCGGCATCGGCTCCGATGTCCTGCACATGGAAGGACTTACCAGACTCGATCCGGGCGGCCAGCAGGGTCCACAGCTGGCGATGGTCGGGGTGGTCGAAGTGGTCCTCGGCGAAGGCCTCGGCCAGGGGCATGGAGCCGGCATCGCCGACAACCACGCGCACATCGGCTCGTTCACTCATGCCCAGCACGGCGGCGAGGAAGTTGCGCTCCGCGGTGTGGCGGGCGCGGTGGCGCGGCGCGGAGGGTGCTTCGGTCGCGGGGGCCTGCACCGTCACGGGGGCTTCGGTCGCGTTGGTCACGCGCGGCGCGGGCATGCTGGCCATCAGCGTGGCCACGGGCACCTTCACCATTTCCGACAGCGCGTTCAGCACGAACTGCTTGCGCAGCGGATCCACGCTTCGGAAGCCAAGTTCGCCCAGCTTCTGCAGAAGTCCCTGCAGGCGCTGCTGCTGACCCGACATGCCGCTTGCGCCGCGCAGGTCGGCGCGGAAGCGGCGAACCATCCACGCCAACGCATCTTCGCCGGCCTCGATCGCCTGATCGAACTCGGCGCGTCCACCTTCGCGGGCGAGCAGTTCGTCGGCATCGAGACCATCCGGCAGCTTGGCGATGCGCACATCGATGGGCACGGCGAGGAATGTCTCCACGGCACGATCGGCCGCGCGCTCGCCGGCGGTGTCGGGGTCGAACACCAGCGTGATGCGCTCGGCCATGCGCTGCAGCGTGCGCGCGTGATCCTTGGTGAGCGCGGTGCCCAGCGTGGCCACCACGTTCTTGATGCCGGCGGCATGCAGCGCGAGCGCATCCACATAGCCTTCCACGATCAGTGCGTGCTTGGTCTCGATGATCGCGCGGCGCGCATGATGCAGCGCGTACAGCGTGCGACCCTTCGAGAACAGCGGTGAATCCGGGCTGTTGAGGTACTTGGGCTCGTCGCCTTCCTGCAGCGCACGGGCGCCGAAGGCGATGCAGTTGCCCAGCTCGTCATGGATCGGGAACATCAGGCGGCCGCGGAAACCGTCGATGGGGCCGCGCTGGCCCGGGCGGATCAGGCCGAGTGCCTCGAAGCTTTCGCGATGCAGCGTTTCGCCGCCCGCGTTCGCGTGCGACACAAGGCGCTCCACATGCTTCACCAGGTGATCCCAGCCCTCGGGGCTTGCGCCCAGCTCGAACAACTCCACGGCTTCGGCGCCGAGTTCGCGCTTGGCGATGTGCGCGCGCGCCGTGGCGCCCAGGCGCTCATCGGCGAGGCACTTGCGATAGAAGCGATTGGCCGCCGCCATGGCCTTGCGCAGCGACTCGCGGCTGGTGGCCGGATCCTTGGGGCCCTCGTCGCGCAGGCCGCGCAGCTCGATGCCGGCGCGTGATGCGAGGTGGCGCAGCGCTTCTGGGAAGTCCATCTTGTGGAACTCCATCGCGAAGTCGATGGCGTTGCCGGCCGCGCCGCATGCGAAGCACTTGTAGAAGGCGTTGCCCTTGTGCGTGACCACCGACATGCTGGGGCTCTTGTCGTCGTGGAACGGGCACAGGCCCACATGCTCACGCCCCTTGGGCTTCAACGCGACATGCTCGCCCACGAGCGCCACCAGGTCGGTGGCTTCGAGAACGCGATCGCGATCGCTCAGGTTGGGCGAGAGGGAGGTCATGATCTGTTCAAAGCACCAGTACGCAGAATCGGCTCCATCCATGGAGTCCGACGCGGATCAGTCGAAAGACCTGCGAAGCCGCGACTTCGCCGATCATCCACCGCGCTCGTGCGTGCACGAGAGCAGGGCAGTTCGCCGAATGGACATACCTTCCCTGCAATCAGGGGGCGGTGACCACCGGCACGCGTGGACCAAAATCCGGGTCCGTGAATCCTTCGGCCGTGAGGTGCTGCTCCTGCATCGAGTTCGTGGGTCAACCTTGACCCTTCGATGACAAACGGAGCCGTGTGGCCGAAGGACGCGGAAAGTTACGCCGAATGGCGCGAATGTCAATGTTCGGTTAGCCAAAACGATTGAAATTCGCGTGCAAGACGAAAAAACAAGCCGTGTCAAGGCTTGTTTTACGGACTTTCGAAATTCAGTTCGACCGTCGAATCACTTCGCGGCCGAGTACACGGCCTTGCGACGCACGGGCTTCACAACCAGGCCCTGACGGATCGCACGCACGCTGGCCTTCACGCGAACCGGACGACCATCGATCATGGTGGTCACGGTCTGCAGATTCGGCTTGAAGGTGCGCTTCTTGCAGCTGGTGGTCTTGATGCCCACGCCGCCGAGGTACTTCGCCTTGCCGCGACGCTGAATGACATTGCCTGAAGAGGTCTTTGCACCGGTGAAATGGCAGATACGCGGCATGGGTAAGGCTCCTTGAAGAGCCGAGCAGTGTAGTGGAAGGGTCGGGGGGGCCGCAAGGGCTTTCCCGCCGGGATTCAGGCCGAAAGTCCGGCCTGCCGCAGAAGGGCCATCAGGGCCTCGGCGTCGGAGGCGCCAAAGCTGCCCACCTGATGGCTGTCCAGGTCCAGCACGGCCCAGGCCTGCCCGCCCGGGCCCAGACAGGGCACCACCACCTCGCTGCGGTCCCGGGGGTCGCAGGCGATGTATCCGGCGCCCAGATCGGCCACGTCGTGCACCACCAGCGGCTTGGCGGCCAGCAGGCATTGGCCGCAGGCGCCGTGCAGTCCGATGGGGCTGCAGGCCGGCTTGGGCTCACGGGCTGCCAGCAGCAACTGGGAGAGGTCGTTCGGGTCGCGCTCGTAGAAGCCGAGCCAGCTCACGCCTGTGGGCGCCAGATGCGACCACGCCGCGGTCACGAACGCCTGCATGCGGGCGGAGCGATCATGGGCGTGCACCAAACGCGTCGCAAGCTCGGACTGGATCAACGGCCACGGCCGCGTGGCCGCGGGTGCCTGGCTCACGCCGACTCCTTGGCCCGCCTGCGAATGGCCGAGAGCGGCTTGCGTTCGCTGATGGCGTGCTCGTCGAGCACGTACACCGCGTTCACGTTGTCCATCTCGGGCAGGTGGTACATGAGCTCGATCATGATCTCGTCCAGCACGGCGCGCAGGGCGCGTGCGCCGGTGCGACGCTGCAGCGCGCGCTCGGCGATCAGGTCCATGGCGCCGCGCGTGAACTCGAGCTCGGCGCCTTCCAATCGGAAGAAGTGCTGGAACTGCTTCACCAGCGCGTTGCGCGGCTCGGTGAGGATGTTCACCATGGTGTCGCGATCGAGCGGCATGAGCGGGCACAGGATGGGCAGTCGGCCCACGAGCTCGGGAATCATGCCGAACTCGAGCACGTCGTCCGGGGTGATCTGCTCGAGCAGTCGCGCCACTTCCAGTTCACGGCGGCCGTGGTTCAGATCGCCGCTGAAGCCGATGCGGCGCTGGCCCAGGCGCTTCTTGATGATCGAGTCGATGCCCTCGAAGCTGCCGCCGCAGATGAACAGGATGTGCGTGGTGTCCATCTGGATGTACTGCTGCTCGGGATGCTTGCGGCCGCCCTGCGGGGGCACGTTGGCCACGGTGCCTTCGAGCATCTTCAGCAGCGACTGCTGCACGCCTTCGCCGCTCACGTCACGCGTGATGGAGACGTTCTGGTTGGTCTTGCCGATCTTGTCGATCTCGTCGATGTAGATGATGCCGCGCTGGGCGCTCTCGAGATCGAAGTCGGCGGCCTGCAGCAGCTTCAGCAGCAGGTTCTCCACGTCCTCGCCCACGTAGCCCGCCTCGGTGAGCGTGGTGGCGTCGCCGATGGCGAAGGGCACGTTCAGGATGCGCGCCAGCGTGCGCGCGAGCAGCGTCTTGCCGGTGCCGGTCGGGCCGATCAGCAGCACGTTGCTCTTGTCCAGCTCGCACGGTGCGTTCTCGGCGTCGATCTGCGTGAGGCGCTTGTAGTGGTTGTGCACCGCCACGGCGAGTGCGCGCTTGGCCATGTCCTGGCCGATCACGTACTGATCAAGGAACTCCTTGATGTTGCGCGGCGAGGGGATCTGGCCGAACTGCGGGCGCGCGCTGCGCACGCGACGCGTCTCCTGCTTGAAGATGTTCTGGCACAGGTCGGTGCAGTTGCTGCAGATGTAGACATCCTGCGGGCCTTCCACCATGGGGCCCACCTCGCGGCTGGTCTTGCCGCAGAAGCTGCAGGTGGTCACCTTGCGACCGCGGAAGCCGCCGTCACCGCCGCCCGCGCCGCCGCCGGCATTGCCGCCGGTGGTGGAGCCCAGCGAGCCGCCGTCGCCGCCCTCGCGTCGCTTGTTGTTGCTGCCCTCGGGGGAGACGCGTTCGGGCTGGGGCTTGGGTGGTTGCTTGCTCATGGTGTGGTTCGCCTTCGGAGTATGACCCACGAGTCTAGCGATTCCAGCGGCAAAACCGCGGTTCGCGAATGGCGCGTTCGCGTGTGCGGGTCAGCGGCCCTTACCGGACGGGGAGGCCGACTTTGTGGCCAGTGCGCTGGCCTTCACGCGATCGATCATCTTGCGGCGCGCACGATCGAACTCCTCGGGGCTGATCTCGCCGCGCTCCATCATGCGCTGCAATTGCTCCAGACCGAAGCCTTCGTCGATTGCGCCGCGCTTGCCAACCGCCATGCGGCGTGTCCACGCCATGAGCAGCACGCCCACGAATGCCACAGCAAGCAGGCCGCCAAGCCATGGAAGCAGGGTGCCGAAGAGGTCGCCGGAGCGCCCTTGCATGCAGGTCGCCGATCAGGCCTTCTTGCTCTTGCCGCCCTTGATCTTGGCGGTGGCTTCGGCCTCGCGCTTGGTCTCCAGCTCGTTCCACTTCTCGGCGGCGATCTCGGTGAACTTCGCCTTGTCCAGGATGCGGTCGAGCACCTTCTGCTCGCGGATGGAGAGCACGAGTTCGTTCATGCGGCCGGAGCGCTCCAGTTCCTGACGGATCTGGCCCGCGGGCACGCCACGCTGCGCGGCGATGCCTGCGATGCGGCCGTTCACTTCGGCCTCGCTCACGCTGATGTTCTGCTCCTCGGCGAGACGACCCAGCACGAAGAACAGCTTCAGGCGGCGCTTGGTGTTCTCCTCGCTGTCGTGGCGGATCTCGGCCAGGCGGGTTTCCACCTGCTCGGCTTCGATGCCGCGCTGCAGCATGTCCATGCGCGCCATCTCGAGGTTGCGGGTGATCTGGCCCTGGCTCAGGCGCGCGGGCAGCGCGAAGTCGACCGCGTCCATCAGGTGACGGCTGACCTGCTCGCGCTCGGCGCCACGCTGCTCGGCGTCGCGCTTGCGCTCCAGCATGATGCGCACCTGGGCGCGCAGGATCTCCTCGGTTTCAAGGCCCATGCGCTCGGCGAGGGTCTTGGGATCGAGCGGGGTGATGCGATCGGCGTCGTCGAACTTCAGCTCGAAGCGCACGGTGGCGCCGCGCAGGTCCTCGCGCTCGTGGTTCTCGGGGGCCTTGGTGGTGATCTGCACCGTGTCGCCCACGTTCTTGCCTTCGAGGTGCTTGTTCAGGTCATCGACCAGCAGGCCGAGCAGGGCACCCTTGCCCTGATCCGCGGCGTCGGGCACCACGACCAGCGCCTTCTCCATGTTGAAGAAGGGCTCCTTCTCGTCGTTCTTCCAGGCCTTGGCGGTGCACAGCATGCGATCGAGCGGCTGGAACGGGCCGGTGATGCGCTCGGGCGTGCCGAAGCGGTAGCCCTGGCGGCGCAGTTCGCCGTTCACATGCTCGTCGGTGATCTCGAACATGGGCTTCTGCACCTCGATGCCGTCGGTGCTGGGAAGCTTGAAGTCGGGGGCCACTTCCACTTCGAGCGTGAAGGTGAAGGCCTTGCCGCGCGCGATCTCGGGCTCCTTGCTGCCCTCGGCCAGCGTGGGCTCGCTCACGGGACGCAGCTTGTGCTCCTCGATCGCCTTGGAGTAGGTCTCGCTCAGCAGCTGCGAGCGGGTCTCCTGCAGCAGCGACTCGCCGAAGCGCTTCTCCAGCAGACCGCGCGGGGCCTTGCCCTTGCGGAAGCCGGGGAGCTGCGCCTCGTTGGCCAGGTTGCCGAAGCTGGTCTCCAGGCGCGCGTCCACGGCCTTGGCCGGCACGGTGACGGTGATGCGCTTGCAGGCGGGGCCTGCGTCTTCGACCTTGACTTCGGGGCTGATCTCTGCGGTGGCGTTGCTCATGGTTGCTCTCGGTGTTGATAAAGCGCCCGCGGTGGGGCGAAGGGGGAGGAGTATAGGGGTTTTGCGGTCTCTTTCGAAGTGCCGCGCGATGGCGGCGGCAGCACTAGCGCCGGCGCGTTCGGCGCAGGCCCGCAATGGTGAGCAACGCCAGCGCCCCAGGCCCCGGCACCACCGCGCCGCTGATGCGGTAGGCCAGATTCACGGGGCGCTCGATCAGGTTGCCGGACAAGCCGAAACCGCCGCCCGGGTTGGCCTGAAAGGCTTGCTGCGTGCCGCCAAGGTTGCTGATCACCACGCCCACCTGGCCATTGCTGCCGGGCAGGATCGCCTGAATGCCCAGCCAGTAGGTGCCTGCCTGCAGCGTGAGGTTGGTGTCGAAGCCGCACAGCAAGCCCGTGCCGAAGCTGCTGTAGCTGCCGGGGGCCGCGAATTGCAGCGTGGCGATGGCGTTGCCAAAGCCTGCGGCGGCGGACTGTGGCGAAGTGAACACGCGCGCCACGAAGCCCTGGATGTTGCCGGTGCCGCTCCACGCGCCGTAGCCCTGGATGACGGTCTCCAGGCGGTCGATGTGGCTTTCGCTGCCGAGCGTGAAGTTGTCCAGCGCGATCACGTCGTACTGCGGCTCGCCGCTGAACACCTGCGAGCCGTAGCGGAAGTAGCCCTGCGGACCGGTGCCTGGCAGGTCGCTGCCGGTGGCGCCGATCTGATCCCACAGGATGTCCGCGTGCGCGCCGGCGGTGAGCAGGGCGCATGCCACAGTCGCACATGCCACGACGAGGTGGCGGTGTGCGGCGGTGGGCCGGGTTTCCCTCCCCCCGAGGATTCGGGGGAATGGGAGGATCATGGCCAGGTGACCTCGCCGAAGTTCATTAGCAGTACGGAAACGTCGGCGGTGGTGACCATGCCGTCGCCGTCCATGTCGCCCACGGGGCCGCCCACGTCGCCGACATAGAGCAGTAGCACCGCCAGATCGGCGTAATCCACTTCGCCGTTCAGGTCGATGTCGCCGTTAGCGATTTCGCAGGCGTCCGGTCGACCGTCGCGGTCGTCATCGATGGCGCCGGCGGCGACATCGCACGTGTCGATGCGGCCGTTGAGATCGCAGTCGAGCGAGGGGTCGGCAAGCGAGTCGCAGGTATCCGGGATGCCGTTGTTGTTGCAATCCACGGTGCCGCTGGCGATGTCGCAGAAATCGAGTCGACCGTTCTTGTTGCAATCAAGCGCGGCGTTGTCCACGATCTCGTACTGATCGATGTACAGATTGCTGTCGCAGTCGAGCGATGGGTCGCGCAGGATGTCGTAGACGTCAAGCACGCCGTTGCTGTTGCGGTCAAGCAGCGGGTTGTCCGCGATGTCGCAG
>CAIPQY010000413.1 GCA_903867275.1 uncultured bacterium
AGCGATGCCTCGTGCACGATGCCATCATCGGCACGCGGCTATCTTGGGGGTTACAAGCATGAACCAGAATCGCTCCGATGCGGCCGCGGATGGCCCTGTGGCCAGTGTGAACCGCCTTGGTGGCGAGGC
The DNA here is from genome assembly GCA_903867275.1 of uncultured bacterium. Taxonomy (GTDB): domain Bacteria; phylum Planctomycetota; class Phycisphaerae; order Phycisphaerales; family SM1A02; genus SYAC01. The sequence continues at coordinate 130 of CAIPQY010000413.1, forward strand.
CAGCGCCTACCTGCGCCAGCATGCGGGCAATCCGGTGCCGTGGTGGCCGTGGTGCGAGGCGGCCATCGCCGAGGCGCGCCAGCGCGATGTGCCGCTGTTGGTGAGCATCGGCTACAGCACCTGCCACTGGTGCCATGTGATGGAGCACGAGAGTTTCGAGGATCCGGGCATCGCGTCGGTGATGGGGCGCCACTATGTGTGCGTGAAGGTGGACCGCGAGGCGCGACCGGATCTTGATGCTGTTTGGATGACGGCGTGCCAGGTGTTCACGGCGGTCACCGAGGGGCGCCCAAGCGGCGGATGGCCGCTGCATGTGTTCCTGGATCCGGTGTCGCTGCAGCCGTTCTTTGCGGGCACCTACTTTCCGCCCAAGCCGGGCATGGGGCGCATCGCGTTTCCCGAGTTGCTGCAGCGATTGGCGTTGGCGTGGCGTGATCAGCGCGCGCAGGTGCTGGCGCAGGCGGCCGAGATCGCGCGGCTGGTGAAGGCCGAGATGGAACTTGCAGCCACGCGTCGCCCGGTGGATGCGGCGGTTGAGGCGGCCGCGGCGCAGGCACTGGTGGCGTTCCATGATCGCGTGCATGGCGGCTTCGGCGGCGCGCCCAAGTTTCCGCAGCCGTCGCTGCTGCGCTTTCTGCAGTCGCGCGAAGGCGATGTGGCTGCGGCCGGCGTGGTGCATCGAACGCTGGAGCGCATGGCGCTTGGTGGCGTGCGTGATCAACTGGACGGTGGCTTTCATCGCTACGCCGTGGATGCGGCGTGGACCGTGCCGCACTTCGAGAAGATGCTGTACGACCAGGGGCAGCTGCTTGGCGTGTACGCGAAGGCGGCGGCCGGCGATGCGTGGCTTGCGCAGGTGGCGAACGAGCTGGCCGACTTCATGGTGGGCACCATGCAGGCGTCGCACGGTGGCTTCGTGGCGGCGCTCGATGCCGACACGCAGGGTCGCGAGGGGCTGACCTATGTGTGGAATCCGCAGTCCACGCAGCAGGCGCTGGAGGCGGCGGGGTGCGGCGCGCTTGGTTCGCTGGCGGTCGAGGCGTTCGGCATGGACCGCGCGGCCAACTTCCGCGATCCGCATCACCCGGATGATCCGCCTTCGTGGGTGCTGACGCTGCAGGATCGGCCGGAGCGACTGGCAGTGGCGGCGGGGCGGTCGCTTGCATCGTGGCAGCAGGCGATGGGGCAGGTTGGTGCAGCCATGTTGTCGGCTCGCGCCAAGCGTGCGCAGCCCTTCATGGATGACTGCGTGATTGCCGCGTGGAACGGACTTGCGATCGAGGGGCTTGCCGATGCGGCGGTGGCGTTGAAGCGTCCGGAGTTGGCGAAGGCCGCGGCACGCGCGGCACACTTCGTGATGCAGTCGCTGGTGGCCGCGGATGGATCGCTTGCGCGTTGCTGGCGCGATGGCAAGGCGAGCGGCGCGGGTTACCTCGAGGATCTGGCGTGCATGAGTCTGGGGCTGCTCGCATTGCACCGCGCAACCGGTGATGCGGCGTGGCTTGCGCACGCGAAGAAGCTACTTTCTGAAGCGATCGATCGTTGCTGGAGCGACGAATCGGGCTGGATGGAGGCGCCTGCCGACAGCGCCGGGCGCTTTGCGCCGGTCGGTGGCGTGGATGACGGCGCCGTGCCAAGTGGTGCGGGAGCGATCAGCGAGGCGCTGGTGGCCTGCGCCGCGTGCACGGGCGAGCAGCACTGGGCCGATGCCGCCTTCCGCGGACTGGATCGCGCCAGCGGCACGCTTGCGGAGCGGCCCACGGGTTCGCCGCGAAGCCTGCTTGCGGCGGCGGCGCTGCGGGCGTTGCAGCCCGCGCGCGTGCCGGGTGGTTCGGATGCGCCGGGGCCTGTGCGCGCCGAACTTGTGGCGCTTGATCGCGGCGGCGAGCGGTTCGAGCTGCGTCTTTCGATCGATGCCGGGCATCATGTGAATGCGCACGACCCGGGTGATGCGGTGCTTGTCGG
>CAIPQY010000414.1 GCA_903867275.1 uncultured bacterium
CCAGCGGTCGTGTGGCGCCCTGCTCCAACTACGACTTCACCAAGTACGACCCGGCCAAGGACATCTACTGGGACGGTGATGTCACCAACCCCACGGGTTCGACTGCCTGTAACCCGGTGAACCTGACCACGGACCTCGAGGTGAAGAGCAACACCAGCTACGCCACCATGCCGCTCACCCCCCGCGCAGCCACGGCCAAGCGTTCGAACCGTCGCGACAACCACTGGAAGAACAGCTCGGACAGCAAGTTTGCGGCTTTCGGCAACCGTGGCGTGAAGAACGGCAACGAAACCGGCACGGAGTTCAGCAACAGCAAGACGTTGGAAATCCACGGCGGCAAGAACTCGTGGGAAGGCAACCTCTGCTTCAATGACAACCACATCAGCTTCGAGCGCACCTTCTATCCGCTTGGCATGCAGTGCGTCCCGGGCGGCATGGCCCCACCGACAGGCGACACCACCTGCGGAACCAGCACGGGCACCGGCGCCACCGCGCTCGGCCTAGACAACATCTTCAAGGATGATGACTCCACCAGCGCCACCGACTCGTTCCTTGTGCAGCAGCGCAAGGTCGACACGGATGCCACCAAGGCAACCGGCTGGGATTGATCGACCTCGATTTCAACGCGCACGCAAAGGGGCTGGCCATGCGGCCAGCCCCTTTTCTTTGGTGCCCCGTGCACTCGTAGACTTGACGCATGCTCGCGTGGCTCACGCTCCTTGGCGCTATGGCTGGCGGAGCACCTCCGCCGCCCACCGCCGTGCCGGCGAGCCGCGCTGCGCATGTGGTGGCCATTCTTCCGGTGCGCGACGAGATGGACGCGATCGGCATGGAGGGCCTCAGCGACCGCGTGACCATGGCCAGGGATGCCGGCGCCGATGCCGTGGTGCTGGCATTCGACACGCCCGGTGGCGAAATGCTGAGCACGCTCGAGCTGTGCCGCCGCATCAAGAGCGAGTATCCGGCCAACACGGTGGCGTGGATCAGGCCACGCGCCTTCTCGGCGGGCACCATCGCGGCGCTGGCATGCCGCGAGATCGTGGTGACGCCCGACGCGGTGTTCGGCGACGCCGCTCCCATCAGCGTGTCGCCGGTGTCGGGGTTGCAGGTGCTGCCACCTGCCGAACGGGCAAAGTTGCAGGCGCCCCTGCTCTCGGAGGTGTCCGACAGCGCGCGGCGACGCGGGCATGACGAGCGACTCTGTCGCGCCTTCGTCAGTGCCGACGATGCCCTGTGGCTGCTGGAAGATGCGCAGCGCGGCGAACGCTACATCGTGGATGCGGCGGAGTACCGGGCCGTGTTTGGCGAGGATCCGCCGAGTTCCGCCACGCTGCTCAAGGATGCGCCGCCTGCCCCGCTGGTGCAGGTGATGCCGTGGATGAAGGACGCGCTGCGTCGTGCCATGGGTGATGCCCCGACATCCACCGCCGCGTCCAGCTCGGGCCGACCGTCGCTGACGCCTGCCGATCGCGAACGGTTGCGACTCGTCTCGCTGATCGACACGCCGGAGGAACTGCTCACGCTGCGAGCGGACGAGGCGCTCGCCTTGGGCATGGCCAAGGCCTCGGTCGCGGATGAAGCGGCGCTGCGCGCGTTCTTCGGCGCCGAGCGGTCGTTCACGCTCGAGGCGCGGTGGAGCGAGCATGTGGCGCGCTTCCTGACCAGCTGGTGGATGCGCATGCTGCTCG
>CAIPQY010000415.1 GCA_903867275.1 uncultured bacterium
CACCGATGGCAATCTGCTTCTGCGCGTTCAGCAGATGCTTGGTCTCCAGCGACACGCGCATGGGCGCAGGCGCACTGCCCTGCGCCGACAGCGAACCCGTGAGCAGCACGCTGGTGCCCACGCCGCCCTGCGAGAGCAGCTTGAGTTCGTTGGCGCCGAAATCGAGCGCAGGCCCAATCGCGGGCTGCACCTTCCACGGCTCCAGCCGCACGAAGACATCCAGGTTGGTGCCCTGCGCGAGCACCTGCGGCGCGCCTTGCGCATTGGCAGGCAGCGTGCATGCGTTCACGGTGGCCGCCAGGCTCATGACGTCGCAACCCTTCACCGGAAGGTTCATCTGCTTGAGCAGCGACTGCACCACCGCCGCGGGCAACTTGGCCTGCAGCGTGCCCTTGGAGATGGTGAGCGTGCCGTCGTTGCCGCGCGCGCCCTGCAGCTGCATGCCGATCGGATCAAGCGCGGCGTTCACGGCGAAGGCCAGACCACCCGTGCCGCCGGCCACATTGGCCGCGAAGGTGCGCTTGCCTTCGCTGCCCACCCACTCCGGCAACGCCTGCGACTGCCCCGCGAGCGTCAGCATGCGGCGCATGTCCACATCGTCGGACTGCACGCTGGCCTTCCAACCATTCGCGACCGGCGTGTAGCTGCCGGTGATGGTGGCCAGCTTCGCGGTGGCGTCATGCGCCTCGGCACTGAACCCGGCCGTTGCGCCGGGCCCGAAGTCGATCGGCCCCTTCAGAGAAGCCTTCACCGTGCGCAGGCCCACGGGAGCCGACAGTCCCGGCACCGATGCACACGCAACATCGTTCACCGCAACCTGCACCTCGGCGGGCGCCGCGCGATCCACCGGCACCTTCGCCTGCAACGCCACCGACTGCACATTGAGCGGGCCCACACTGGGCACGGCCGGCGCATCCACGCTGGTGATCGCCACGGTGCCATCGAACAGCTGCGGGCCGTTCATGCCTGCAAAGCCCTTGATCGAGATGCCCTGCATGCGAACCAGGCCCGCGCTCGGCACGGCGCTTGCGCCGGCGGACGCGAGCGTGATGGTGCCGTTGAACATGTTGGCGCCCGTGAGGGACAGCGCGCCCTTCACGTCGAGCGACTTCGCCTGCACCGTGCCTGCGCTGACCACGCCCGCCGCGTCGACTGCGGCGACGGTGAGCGCACCATCGAACAGGGTGGCTCCAACCGGATCGGCGACACCCTGCACCTGCACCTCGCGAACCTGTGCCACGCCGCACACGCCCTGCACCGATGCCACGGCGAGCGCGGGCACCTTCAGCGACACCTGCACGGGCTTCAATTCCGGCGCGCCGGCGGTGACGGACTTGCGCGAAACCTGCAACGGACCCACCGTGAGCTGCACCGACGCGGGCGCGGACAACTGCAACGCGTTCTGCGAGAGCGATGCCACCAGCGCGGGCTGCAACGCCAGCGTGCTCTGCACCTGCTGCAGGCTAATGGTGTCGGCATCCCACGAGCCCTGAAGTGGAATCGAACCGAGCGCCATGTCGAGCTGTGCCTGCGCACTGCCCTTCTGCACGCCACCCGCCATGCTGACACGGATCGTGGTGGCACCCGGCTGCACCCGCGCGATCCATTCACGCGCCGAGGCGGGCAGACCTGGCACGGTGCCCGC
>CAIPQY010000416.1 GCA_903867275.1 uncultured bacterium
CCAGGTGCTGCCAGTCAACACGTACTTGGTCAGGCCAGCGGTCGAGTCGGCCGTGTAGGCCAGGTCCGCGGCGCCGTTGCCGTCGGTGTCCAGCATGGCGAAGCCGTACACGCTGCCAGCGGTGGCGGTGTTGATGACCGGGGTTGCCGCAGCGACTGCAGAGGTGGGCAGACCCGATCCGATCTGCGAGACACCGCGTGTCGAGCCGGCGCCGGTCGAGGTCATCAGGTTGGTTCCGTCGCTGCCCACCACACGCCAGTTTGCGGAGTTGATCGTGGTGGCGGTGGAGGCGCTGTCCGCCACCCAACTCACCGTGGAGTCGTTGGTGAAGTAGAAGCCGTTGCCGGTATAGATGGCCGAGCGCGCATTGGTGCCGCCTGCGCCCCAAGCACCCGTCTTGGTGCTGATGGCGCCAGTGTCCAGGTTCACCGTGGCCAGCGTGCGATCGGCCGAGCTCTTGACGCTAGCGGTGCCCGAAGCCGCGTTGTAGCCGAACACCGTGATCGACTGCTTGTTCATGGAGAAGTTGATGAAACCTTCCGAGGTCGCGCTGCCGGATGCCGTGAGCTTGGCACCGGAGCCCGTGCCAGGCAGGGCGATGGTGGTGTTGCGTGACCAGGTGCCGTTGGTCTTGCGATACACGTCCAGATACACATCGGCGGCGCCGCTGCCCAGCGCTGAAGCACCTGCTCCACCTGCACTGGTTCCACCCACGCGCTCCACCACGATGTCACCGTTCATGATCATGCCTGCCATGGCGCTGCTGGCGGCGGTCACTGCCGCAACGATTCCGAGAGTCTGAAGACGCATCTGTTTGCTCCGATGGGTAGAGGGGGAGGGATCCAGTCATCCCGCTGGCAGCGTGACGAGCAGGCAAAGGGTTTCCTGCTACCCCTTCAAACGCGAAACAGCACCGCCACCCGTCATGTGCTTGTGTGAAGCCTTCGCGTGGATCGTGTAAAGACGTAAGTGCAGTTGCCATCGCAAAAAAGAAAGCCCCCGCCGGCTCTCAACGGCGGGGGCGTGAACAACCAAGGTGAAGCGGCGTCGCGAATTACTTGCGACGACGGTTGGTGATCAGGCCAGCCAGACCCACCAGCGCCGCGGCGCCGGGTGCCGGCACGGCGGTCAGATCCACGCCACGGAAGACGTAGTTGGTGCCGGCCGAAGCCAGGTTGGTGAACGAGGTGGGCGTGCTGCCGGTGTCGCTGAAGGCGATCAGGCGGTTGTTGCTGGTCTCGGTGGTGGTCGCGAACAGCTGCGCGCCATTCAACGCGTCCCAGGTGCCGGTCAGGCCACGGATGCCCGCGAAGCCGGTTCCGGCGGTGGTGGAGGTTGCGCCCGTGCCATTCACCAGCACGGACCAGCTGTTGGTCCAGGTGCCACCAGTCAGCACCCACTTCTGCAGGCCGCCGCCGGCCGTGGTGCGATCATCGGCCAGGTAGGCCAGATCGTTGGTGCCATCGCTGTTGGTGTCGAACAGCACGAAGCCGTAGGTGCTGGCGCCAGTGCCCGCGTTGATCAGCAGCGTGTTGGTCTGGCCAGCCGTGGTGGCCAAGCCGGTGCCAATCTGCCACACGCCGTTGCCGGTGCTGGCTGCCGACGAGGTGTACAGGTTGCCACCGTAGATCTCCACGTTGCGCATGTTGGTGGGCTGGCCCGTTGCCGTGCTGGAAATCTGCGTGAAGGAGCCGTTGTTCGCGTACCAGACACCGCCCGTGCTCGGGGTGCCGCTGCCGGTGCCCGA
>CAIPQY010000417.1 GCA_903867275.1 uncultured bacterium
CAGCCCGTGATGCCCGCGGCCACCTTGCAGGGCAGCAGCGCGTTCTCGAGCACGTTCAGCTCTGGCAACAGGTGAGAGAACTGGAACACGAAGCCGACGGAGCGGTTGCGATAGTGGTTGCGCGCGCCGCCGCGCAGGCCCGCCACCGCGTTGCCCTCGAACCACAGTCCGCCGCTGCCGGCATCGGGTTCATCCAGCAGACCGAGCAGGTGCAGCAGGGTGCTCTTGCCGCTGCCCGAGCTGCCCAGGATGGCCACCCATTCGCCCTGTTTCATGCTGAAATCCGCGCCACGCAGCACGGGCACATCCACGCGGCCAAGCCGATAGGTCTTGCGAAGGTCGCGCGCCTGCAGCAGGGGTGCCTCACTCATAGCGCAGCGCCCTCACGGGATCGATGTCGGCGGCCTTGGCCGCGGGCACGCTGGCGCCCAGCACGCTGAACACCACCGCGCCCACCCAGGTGATGGCTGCGGTGAGCCAGTCCACCTTGTCCGGAATGCTGCTGAAGTAGTACACGGCCGGATCCCAGATCAGCGTGCCGCGATGCGCGATCAGGCCCGCGCCCGCCACGCACAGCGTGACCGCGAACACCATCCACAGCAGCGATCGAAGCAGCGAGCCTGCCAGCGCACCGCGCACGGCCATCACCAGCGCCACGGCCGCCACCGCGAAGGCGCCGATCCAGCTCCACGAAGGCGCGTCCTCGCCGATCACCTCATGGATGGCGTTGATGTTGCTGATCACCACCCATCCAAGGCCCACGCCCACCACGCCGCCCACCGCGCCGATCACCAGCCCGTACTGCAGGAAGATCCACAGCACGCCGGGGCGACTCGCGCCGATCGAGCGCAGGATGCCGATGTCGCGGCTCTTCTCCTGCACGATGGCCCAGAAGATGCTGAGCACCAGCCCCGCGCAGACGAGATACACGATCGAGAACAGGATGCGCATCATCTCGCGCTCCTTCTCCACCGGGCCGATCAGGTCGCGCAGGTGCTGCTCCCAGGTGAGGATGCTCACCATGTCGCGTCGCGGCGGCTTGGCCACCTTGGTGGTGTCCTGCAGCATCTTCAGCTGGAAGCGGTCGTAGGCCACCTCCACGGCGTCGCGCAATTGGTCGGGCGTCACGCCCGGCTTGGCGCGCACCAGCACGCGATGCACGCGCGCCGGGCTCTTGCCCAGCACCGGCTGGCTGCCGTCGGCGTTGGGTGGCGCGTCCATGTCGTACTGCAGGCCCGCGTCCATGCGCAGCATCTGCTGCGCCTCGCTCAGCGGCACCAGCACGCGGTTCTTGTCGATCTGATACACGCCGCTGCGGAACTCGTTCACGATCGGGAACAGCCGTTCGCGCGGCTCGGCCACGGTGCCCTTGCCGCTGATCGGCACCAGCGTCAGCGTGACGCGCTGGTCGGGCATGAACCATCCGAAGCGGTTGCGATAGCTGCCGTCGCGCTGCCGCTCGTTCACGATGCTGACATGGATGCCCATCACCATGCCGGGCTCGTTGGTGCCCGATTGCCGCAGTGCCGCGCCATCGGTGGCGATCTGCGGTGACAGCTGCAGGCGCGGATCCTCCTTCGACATCGCCTGCGCCGCGGCGTCGTCCTTCGGTGGCTGCCAGTACAGCGTCTTGGTGTAGTCGGTCACGCGCTCGAAGCTGCGCGGCTCCACGCCCCACACGTTGGCGGTCACCACTTCCTTGTCGCCACCCTGCGGATAGGGCATGCGGATCAGGCCGTAGGTGTCGATCAGCGGCGTGGCGGCCTCGGCCTGCGGCAGCGCCTGGATCTCGGCGATCAGCTCGTCGTACCACGGCAGGCCGCGCACGGGATAGTTGATCACCACGTCGCCCATCAGCGTGCGGCCGCTCGACTTCAGCATGTCCAGGAAGCCGCTCATCACGCTCACCACGATCACCACCAGCGCCACGCACAGCGCCACGGCCGCCACCGCGATCAGCGGAATGATGCGGCTGGTGAGATATCGATTGGCCAGCTGAAACGCGTACACGGGGTGGTGATCCTAGATCGACGCGACGAAGCCTGCCTGCATGCAAACCGCCGCATCCATTCGGCGGCGCACCACTTCGGCTACGCTTGCGCGATGGATCTTCGCCTTGCAGCGCTGTGGGTGCTGGTGGCCCTGGCCGGTGCCGGCGCCGGATGGTGGCTGCTGGTGGCGGTGCGCGTGCTGCGCGACCTGCCCCGCATTCCGCGCGCCCCGCAGGGGCTCGATCTGCCGCTGCCCGAGGTGCTGCCCACGGTGTCGGTGATCGTGCCGGCGCACAACGAGCAGGTGCATGCGCCACGCGCGGCGCGCAGCATCCTGGCCAGCGAATGGCCGTCGCTCGAGGTGATCTTCGTGCTGGATCGCTGCACCGACGGCACGCTGGACGCGCTGGCGCCCATCGCCGCCGCCGACCCGCGCCTGAAGATCGTGCAGAACCACGACTGTCCCGCTGACTGGGCGGGCAAGTGCAACGCCGCGCGCGTGGGCGCGAAGCACGCCACCGGCGATCTGCTGCTGTTCACCGACGCCGACATCGAGTTTCATCCCAAGCTGCTGCGCGCCACGGTGGCCATCCTGAAGCATCGGGGTCTGTCGCTGCTGTCGCTGCTCGCAAGCCCGCGCGTGCGTCACTGGTTCGAGGCGGTGGTGCAGCCCGTGGCGGCGCTGATGCTGATGCGCATGTATCCCATTCCGCGCGTGAACGACCCGAAGAACCCGCGCGCCTTCGCCAATGGACAGTTCCTGCTGTTCGAGCGCGGCATGTACGAGAAGCTGGGTGGTCACGCCATCGTGCGCGACGACCTGCTGGAGGACATCGCCTTCGCGCGCCGCGTGCGCGATGCGGGCGGCCGCGGCGGTCTGTGCACCGCCGAGCACCTGCTCAGCGTGGAGATGTACGAGAGCATGTCGGAGTTCCACCGCGGCTGGAAGCGCATCTACCTCGAGGCCGCCGAGCGCATGCCTTCGCGATTGCGAGCGCTGGCGCTGGAATCGCTGCTGTGCGGCGCGCTGTTTCCCATGGCGGGCGTGGCGGCCGCGCTGGCCGGCTCGGCCTGGGGCGGCGGAAACCTGGAGCCGCTGGCCACGGTGACCATGTGGCTTGGCATCGCCAGCGTGAGCGTGTTCGTGATCGTCACCGCGTGGCTGCACGCCATGTGTCATGCGCCCGTGGCCGCCGCGGTGTTCCATCCGCTGGGCGCGTGGCTGGTGTCGCACTGCCTCATGCAGGCCGCGGGTGATCTGGACGCCCGGCTGCCCGTGCGGTGGGGCGGCCGCGAGTACATCCTGCAACCAAGGCCACGCGGCGGCTACGACGCGCCACCAACCATCACCCCCTGAAGAACGACCATGCGCATCCTCCACACCAACGACGACGGCATTTCCGCAATCGGTCTCGCGGCCATCCATGAAGCCACGGCCACGCTGGGCGACCGCCTGGTGGTGGCGCCGGCGAGCGGTCAGAGCGCCGAGAGCCACGGCATCACCTTCCACCGACCGCTCATGGTGAAGGCGGCCGCGCTCGACTTCGGCGGCGAGGGCATCGCGGTGGAGGGCACGCCCGCCGACTGCGTGAAGCTGACGCTGCGCGCGCTGTGGACAGAGCGTCACGGCGCGGGCACGCGGCCCGATCTGGTGATCAGCGGCATGAACCACGGCGCCAACGTGGGCGTGAACGTGATCTATTCGGGCACCGTGGCGGCGGCGGTGGAAGCGGCCTTCCTGGGCGTGCCGGCCATCGCGGTGAGCCTGATGCTGGGCGACCGCACGCGCATCGCCTGGCGCCGCGCCGCGCAGATCGCGCGCGTGGCCATCGACCGCGTGATCGCGGCGAACGTGCTGGACGCGCACCGCGTGATCAACATCAACGTGCCGTGCATCGAGCGCGAGGATGCGCCCATGCCCGCCATGCACGTGGTGCCCATGAACACCGCGGCCGGCGTGGATGGCTACGAGCGCCGCACCGCGCCCGATGGCCGCACCTACTACTGGCCCGCGGGCAACGGCATGGAGTTCGCGCACACCACCGAAGGCAGCGACGTGGAACTGCTGTACGGCGGCGCGGTCACCATCACGCCGCTCTTCTACGACCGGAGCGATCGCGAACTGCTGGCGCGCATGCGCACGGCGCTCGCCTGATCGTCAGCGCAGCAGCAGGCGGATCTTGAACTTCAGCGTCTCGCCGGGCTTCAGCTTGTTCAGCTGCGGGCTCTTGGCCACGTTCACGGTCCAGCCAAACAGCGAGTCGAGAATGGCCTGATCCACCGTGTCGTAGCCCGAACTCTCGAGCAGCTTGGCGTTCACCGCCTTGCCCTCGCGGTTGAACTCGATCAGCGCCAGCGGACTGCCCGGCGCGGTGCTGATGCTCGTCAGTTCATCGAAGTAGGGGCGCTTGGTGCGCACCTCGATGCCCTTGGCGGCGAGCGGCTTGCCGCTCTTCCAGTCCTTGGTGGGCGCCGCCGTCACGCTGGTGGCGTCGCTCTCCTTGTCGCTGAGTTCGCCGGTGGCCTTGGGGCCGGGCTTGGCGCCGGGTTGCGCGCTGGGATCGGGCGCCTGGCCCGTGGTGGGCGAGGTGCTCGGCTGCTGCTGGCCGGTGGCGGCCTGCGTGGGCGGCGCGCTGGCGGGCGGCTGTGCAGCGGGTTGCTGCTGCGCGTCCTGTGGCTTCGGCGGTTGCTGCTGCGGATCCTGCGGCGGCGGGGGCGGCGTCGCGTTCGGATCGGTCTGCTTCTCTTCCTCGGGCTTGATCTGCGTGGGAGGCGCGGGTGCCACATCGCGCGGCTCCTCGGACTTCGGCGGCGGTGGTGCGTCCTTGGAGTCCTTCGACTCCTTCGCCTCAACGGCCTTCTCCACCGGCTGGATCTGCGGCTCGATCTTGTTGGTGTCGGCCGATGGAATCGGAATCGCGTCCTTCGCGGGCTTGGTCTCCTCGGTGGCGGCCGTCACCGGCGGAGGCGCGGGCGGCTGCTGCGACGGCGGGCTGTCCTGCGTGGAGGTTGGCGAGGGTGGCGGCGGAGGCGTGGGCTTCGCGTCGGGCTGCGTCTTGTCGGGCTGCTTCTGATCGGGCGGCGTCTGCTGCTGCGGCGGCTTGGCCATCGCGGGCGCGGCCGTGCGCTGCTGCGCGGGTGACTGCTCGCCCGGGCTCGACTGGTTCACGCTGGGCGCCGGCGGTGCGGCGGCCTGCGGCTGCGGCACCTGCGGAACCGTGGCCGCCTGGCTGGGCTGCGCGGCGGGCATGGGCTGGCCGCCCTCGTCGGTGTCGCGGAACGCGGCCTGATCCACCTGACTGAGCTTGGCGATGTGCTCCTGATATTCGTTGTAGCCGATCCAC
>CAIPQY010000418.1 GCA_903867275.1 uncultured bacterium
CCACCGGCAGCAACGGCGCAGCCAGCGCGAAGCTCTCCACGAACATGCCCCCCAGCGTCGAGGCGCGCACCTTCCATGGGAACCGGCCGATCACCTGCCATGCGAGCAAGGTGAGCACCAGTCCCAGCGCCGGCAGCGACAGAATGGGCAGCCCCAGGTCCTCCGCTCGCACGCCGAAGAGACGGAAGAATCCCACGATGCCGCCGTGGGCCTTGTTGATCAGCGTGCCATCACCGCTGCGCAGCCACGCCATGAGCCCCCACTCATAGAACAGCACCAGCGGCAGCAGGAACAGAAGCGTCTCAAGCGGGCGCCTGGACGATTCGACATAACTTCCCTTGCGGGAAAGCGGCAATGGCTGCGGGCGTCTCGCCCGTCGACTCACGAAGCCTTGGCGCGACCGCCCTTGGCGGAACCCTTCGCGGGCTTTGTCGCGGCGGCACCGCCACCCTGCATCGCCTTCAGCTTGCGAGCCATCAGGCTCTTGCGTCGGGCGGCGGTGTTGCGGTGCATCGTGCTCGTGCTCGCGGTGCGATCCACGGCCGAAGCCGCGTCGCGATACGCCTTCTCGGCGGACGCCGCATCACCGGTCGCCACCGCGGCAAGGAAGCCCTTGATGGCATCCTTCACGCGGCGCTTGCGCCAGTTGTTCAGGGCGTTGCGCTTCTTGGTTTGACGGACTCGCTTTTCTGCACTCTTGGTATTGGGCACGGTTCTCTCCGAAGGGTCGCGGAGTATGCCGTGTTTTGCTCCGCAAGGCAAGTGGGTGGTTTCAGCCCCCCCGCACCTTGACGATCGCCCCGCAAGGGCGGAAACTGTCCCCTCGGGCGCCTGCGGCCCTCTGGAGACCCCCCTCGAATGGCCACGCGCTCCGCCAGTACTGGCGTCCTCGTCACCCTTGTCACGTTCGTCATCACCACGGTGGCACTTCTGGTGCTCAGCGTCGTGCTGTTCTCAAATGTCCAGAGCGCCGAGAAGGACCTGAAGGCCTTCAAGGAGAAGATGAAGTCGGTGGCAACCGACGCGGACCTGAACGCCGACGATGCCAAAACCCTCGCTCCGGCCGCGCAAGCCAGCGGCAAGACGATGGTGGCATATCTGATGGAACTCAATCGGCAGGCTGGCGCGCAGATCACCGGCGACCGCTCCAAGATCGCCGACGACAAGATGATCACCGACGCCGCCAAGCAGATGGGCGTGTCCGATGGCGGCACGATCCGCATGCTGGTCACCGAGCTGAAGAACAAGTCCGACTCGCAGGCGAAGGAACTCGAAGGCCTGAACGCCGGCATGAAGGACCTGACGGCCCAGCTGGAGGCTGCCAGCAAGGCTTCCGCCGGCGCGCAGGGACAGCCCAGCGAGGCGATGACCAAGGCCATGGCCACCCTCGAGAGCCTGAACAAGGTCGCCGACGAATATCGCGCCGAATCCGAGCAGGTGCGCCAGACGCTGGACGAGGCCAAGCGCGAGTTCGACCAGCGCATGAGCCAGGCCAAGAGCTCGCAGGAGGCCGAGATCGGCTCGCTGAAGAGCGCCAACGCCCGACTCGAGACGCGCCTGAACGAGGCCGGCAAGAAGCTGTCGCAGTTCGAGACCAAGCCCAGCGATCCGTCGTCCATCGTGGACGGCCGCGTGCTCGAGGTGATCGGCGATGGCGAGACCATCTTCCTCGACATCGGTCGCCGTGATCGCCTGCAACCGGGCACCACCTTCGAGGTGTTCGAGAGTGCCGAGTCGATCCGCAGCACCGACGAACAGGGTCTGCGCGGCAAGGCCAGCATCCAGGTGATGAAGGTCGGCGACGACACCAGCACCGCACGCGTCACCCGCGCCACGCCGGGCCGGCCGATCCTTCGCGGCGACGTGATCACCAACGCCGTCTACAGCCCCAAGCATGTGTACCGATTCCTGGTGCACGGCAAGTTCGACGTGGACAACGACGGCCGCTCCACCGACGACGAGGCCAACGTGATCCGCAACCGCATCCGAAGCTGGGGCGGCGTGGTGGCCGCCGAAGATCGCGTCACCGGCGACCTCGACTTCATCGTGCTCGGCATGCAGCCGCGCCGACCGATCGCACCCCCCGCCACCGCCAAGCAGGAGGAACTGGAGGCGTATCAGCGCGCCCAGACCACCTGCGATCTCTACGAGACGATCCAGCGCGAGGCCAAGGAGGCGAAGATCCCCATCCTGAACCTCAATCGCTTCCAGGCCCTCACGGGCATGAACGACTGAGGCCTGGTGGGCAGCGCGGCCACGCTCCTGCAGCAGTGGATGCCCTACGCGGCGCTGCGGGCCACCGCGTCCACGCTGCATCTCTTCGGCACGCGTCAGAACCTGCAGACCGCGGCGGCCATCGGAACGCTGTTCGCACGCATGGGTCCCACACGCATGCGACGTGCCGAGCGGCATGTTCGCTGGGCGTTTCCAGACAAGTCGGATGCCGAGGTGCGCGCCATCGCGCTCGCCAGCGTGCAGCACATGTTCCAGCTGTTCCTGGTGGACAGCGTGGCCGGACCGCAACTGCTGAACGAGCACGGCTGGGGCCGCCATGTGGAGTTCGGCTCGCTCGGCAGCACCATGGAGCTGCTGCTGCAGGAGCGCCCCGCGATCTTCGTCACCGGCCACTCCGGCAACTGGGAATTCCTCGGCCTGTCGCTCAGCCTGCTCGGCTTCCGCATGAGTGCGCTCGCGCGCCCGCTGGACAACCCGTTCATCGATGCCTGGCTGCTCGGCATGCGACAACGGCGTGGCCTTGAAGTGCTGGTGAAATGGGGCGCCACCACCGAGGTGCAGCGGGTGATCGAGTCGGGCGGACGCGTGGGATTCATCGCCGACCAGAATGCGGGCGACGACGGCATGTTCGTGCCGTTCTTCGGACGCCTGGCGAGCAGCTACAAGAGCATCGGACTGCTGGCGCTTCGGTACCGCCTTCCGATCGTGGTGGGCACCGCGATCCGCCAGGGACAGTCGCTTCGCTACCGCCTCGAAACCGTGGACTGCATCCAGCCCGAGGAGTGCGAAGCCGCGCCCGACCCGCTCTTCTACGCAACCGCCCGCTTCAATCGCGCCATGGAGGCGGCCGTGCGCCTGGCTCCCGAGCAGTACCTGTGGGTGCACCGCCGCTGGAAGAGCCGTCCGTCGTGGGAACGAGAGGGCAAGCCCATGCCCGATCGCGTGCGCCGAAAGCTGCTCGAACTTCCGTGGATGGACGAAGCGTCGGTGCAGGCGATCGCCGACAATCCGGTGCCTGCCGAGCCTGCCAAGCGCTGACCGCGTGCAGCGGCCGCATGTGCGCGCTACCCTCGCCTGCATGGCGCGACGACAGCTGGTCATTCTCTCCCGCCACAGCGACAAGGACGGTGGCCTCGCGCCGCTGGGCGCCCGCAGGGATCTGGAGGAAGCGCTCTCGCTTCGCAACACCGCCGCGGATCATGCGGGTGGCCATGTGCTGTACGGCCCGGGCATCGAGCTTGAATTGCCGCCCGAGCAGGATCCCGTGCTGCAGATGCTGCTCACCGTCAGCGATGAGGACATCGCCTGGAGCGTCATCCTTCGTCTCGCCCGCGAGATGCAGTGGAAGATCCTCGATCCCAGCAATGGGCGCGAGCTTTCCCCCTGAGACCAGACAGTTGGTTGCAGATCCGTGCGGGGCGCGATCAGTCGAGCTTTTCGCTCTCGATGCACGCCTTCTCGCCCTTCAGGCGCTTCTCCGCGTAGCGACGCACCCAGTTCTCCCAGGTCTTGCCGGCTGCCGCATCCTTGCCCGTGAAGACGACTGCAGCGACCGATTCCTCGGCGAACGAGCGTCGGGCTCCGCCATCCTTGGGCAGCATGCGCACCTTGCGGACCGCCGCGGAGGGGCCCTGAGACCGGTCGTACACGAATCCCTCGATTTGGGTGCCATCGAGCAGTTCCAGCGTGACATCGCCACGGAAGTCTCGTGCGGCCTCGAGGGCGGCACCAAAGGCGGCCGCATCCGATGCTGGCACCCGTCGCGGGGCTTCGGTGGGGTCGGCAGACATGCTCACGCCTTCGCTCCAACCGGCTGCTCGATCTCCAGCAGCACAGCCTCGTCCAGTTCGCGAATCATGGCTTCCAGGCGATCGGCGGCCAACTGCAGGCCGCTTCGGCCGCTGGCGATGGTCATGGGGTCGCCGCGACCCTGCTCCGCCCGAAGCTCCAGAGCGGCTGCCTCATCCTTGATGCGGGCCAGCAGGCAGCAGGCGTCTCGCAGCGCGCCGAGGCGCTCGTCCGTCGGGTCAATGCTCTTGTAAGCCGAAGTCCCGGCCAGGCGAAGCGCCGGGCTGTCCTGAACCGCCTGCTGATTGTTCGTGGGCTCCGTCAGGCCGAGCTGGGCGCTCGCCGTCCGGGCGTGGGTTCCATCCATGGGTGCATTCTCCGGGGACTCCGCCCCAATCGCAAGTCACATTCGCGTCCGAGAACG
>CAIPQY010000419.1 GCA_903867275.1 uncultured bacterium
GTTCAGCGCGTTGCCCGCGGGGAAGTCGGTCACGGTCATGGGCACATCGATCCATGCGCCAACCTCCGATCCGCCCGCGTAGGTCTCGTTCTGGTTGCTTGCCAGCGGGTTGGAGCCATCGGCATCGATGCGGTACTTCAGCGTGACGGTGGTCAGGCCGCTCACGTCGTGCACGAGGGTCCACACCGCGAAGTCGCTGGGCATGGTCTTCGACTGATACTTGTATGGCGCGCCGAAATTCAGGCTGCCCGGATTCCAGGGCCAGCGCTGCGGAACCCAGATCGCGGGGCCGGTGCGATCGAGCGCGCCGCTGCCGATCGCGCCCATGGCGGCGGTGTTCGCCTCGTTGCACGCGACGGTGGGCTTCACCTCCATGTCGAGCGCGGTGCCGTAGTACATGTAGCCCGAGTTCAGCGAGCCAAGGAAGAAGTGCCACGCCTTCTCGCTTGCGCGGCTGTTCGACACCGGACGCAGCACATGGCTCATGCGCACGGGCAGGCCGGCATCGTTCTGGATCTGCTCGGCCGTGTCGACCAGGTTCTGGCTTGCCGTGATAACCGCCCAGTTGCGGATGTCCTCGGCCCAGCCGTTGTCCACGTCCACGTTGCCGCTGGCGTCCACGGGCGGCCAGTTCCAGTTCAGGAACTGCGGCGCGCCGAAGTCGCCGTCGGCGTTCACCCACGCGCCATCCTCAACGTGCACAAGGTCGTTCGATGGCACCGGCCAGTCGTTCAGGTACTTCTGCACCACGGTGGGCACATAGCCCGCCGCGCTTGCCTGCGACACGATGTTGGGCACCGCCTCGATGTAGTAGCTGTAGCCGCCGCCCCAGGCGTTGTCGCCGTCGTGCGCCAGCACGGTCAGCATGGGTCGATTCGCCGGATTCTTCGCCTGCAGCGTGTCGAGCTGCGAGGTGGGCAGCGGGTTGTAGCCATCGAGCCAGCCCAGGCTCTGCGAGCAGGGCACCACGATCACGCTGCTCTCCGCACCGGTGGTGGGGTTCACGTACTTGGCGCGGTGCGGCGTGAAGGCCATCGGCATCGCTTCGGCGGGGGCGCAGCCGCGACTGATGCTGAGGCGGAACCAGTCGGCGCCGTTCGCGTTCACCTGATCGGCCTTGTTCGGCGGATCGCAGTTCACGCCACCGCTGCCCAGCTGCAGCGGAAAGTCCGGACACGCCCGGCTGATCTTCTCGCCGCTCACGAAGGTCCACTCGATGCCGGCTTCCTGCAGCAGCGGGATCATGCGCTCGCTGAAGGCCATCTCGCTCGGGAAGAACCCCTTCGAGATCGCCGGCGTGGCGCCGAACGCCTCGGGGTAGATCTCCTTGTACAGCGCCAGTTCCTTGCGGATGGTGGTGTCGTCCACCAGCGGCAGCAGCGCATGGTGGAAGCTGAACTGCACGATGTCCATGCGCGGCACGTTGGTGCCGCTGGACGCGGTGGTCCAGTTGCGTGCCTCGCGCCAGCCGCCGTGCCAGTTCGTGCCGTAGCCAAGTTGGCCGCCCGTTTCGGCGAAGCTCTGGATGTTCTCGATCAGTCCGCCGCTGAAGCTCACCTGCGCACCGGCCTCGGCGCTCCAGCGGATGCTGTTCACGCAGTCGCGCGGCCGGTACTGATAGGCGGCCACGCGATCATCCAGACCGAAGATGGCGCGCAGGTCGTTGGCGGGATGCGCGGCGCCGCCATCGCGTCGCTGGATGCTCTGCCAGGCGCGCTCGTATCGCGTGCCGTTGGCGTCGGGCCAGTAGATGGGCTGCTCCATGTGCCACAGCCATGTCAGGTTCAGCTTCTCGGCGGCGGCCGGTGCGGCGCAGGCGAGGCAGGCGAGCAGGGTCAGTTGGCGCGCGAAGGGTCCCATCGGGCCTTCAACATAACCCGGCGGCACGCGCTTCCAAGAGGGCGGCCAGGCGATTTGCCGACTTTTTCACGCGATCCACGGACAGTCGCCCCGTGCGAACCGCCTGCGCAAGTGCCTCGATCACGCGTCGCTGGCGATCGATGCGGTGGCACACCAGCACATGGTCGCAGCCGGCCTCGATGGCGCGCACCGCGGCCTCGCCAACCTCGAATCGGTCGGCGATGGCCTGCATCTCGAAGTCGTCGGTGATCACCAGTCCGTCGAAGCCCAGCTGTTCGCGAAGCAGCCCCGTCACCACGGTGCGCGACAGCGTGGCAGGCACGGTGGCGTCGATCGCGTCGAACAGCACGTGCGCGGTCATGATCGCGTCCACGCCGGCGGCGATCGCGGCGCGGAAGGGGGGCAGCTCGATGCGCTCCAGCCGCTCCATCGCATGCGGCAATCGCGGCAGATCGAGATGGCTGTCAACGCTGGTGTCGCCGTGGCCCGGGAAGTGCTTGCCACACGCGGCCACGCCGCAGGACTGCAGTGTGTGCACGTACGCGGCACCGCACGCCGCCACGCGCGCGGCATCGTTGCCGAAACTGCGCGCGCCGATCACGGGGTTGGCGGGATTGCTGTCCACATCCAGCACCGGCGCCAGATTCATGTTGATGCCGACCGCGCGCAACTGTTCGGCCGTGGCGCGCGCCGTCTCGCGCACCGCCACCTCGCCGCGCTCGCCCAGTTCGCGGCCGCTCGGCAGGTCGGCGAATCCCTCGCCGCGGAATCGCTGCACGCGTCCGCCTTCCTGATCCACGCTGATCAGCATGGGGCGCCCGTTCGCCGCCGCGCGAACCTGCGCGCTCAGCGCCGACAGTTGCGCGGCCGACTGGAAGTTGCGCGTGAAGTAGATCACGCTGCGCACGCCGCCGGCGATCAGTTGCGCGGCATCGGGCGTGAGCGTGGGCCCGTCGAAACCGATGCAGACCAGTTCGCTCACCTGCTGCGTGATGGCGTCGTGCATGGCGGAACGCTAACCGCGGGCGGCCGTCAACGCGAACGCCCGCACCCAAGGTGGATGCGTGCGATGGTCGTTCTCGTCGCGTTTGACTCAGTCGAAGTTGAGCAGTTCAAGCGCCACATCGCCGCCAGCCGTGACGCCGTCGCCGTCCAGGTCGGTGATGCCGGGCAGCTCCCACATCAGCAGCATCAGCGAGAGGTCGCTCGCGCCCACAACACCGTCCTGGTCGAAGTCGCCTTCCTTGCCGCACCAGCCAAGGCCAGCGTCCGCCAGCACGCGAACGCTGTCGATGCCCGCTTCCACCACGCTGGCTGCACCGGTGTCGCTGGTGGTGAAGCGGATCTTCACCTGCGCGCCGGGATCGACATAGTTGGCGATGGCGAACGTGCGGCGCGTCCAGCCGCTGGCGGTGCCGGTGGGACCCACGGTTTCCAGCGTGACCCAGTTCGCGCCGTTGTCGCCCGAGATCTCCACCAGCATGGTGTCCGCGTTGGCATTGCTGCCCGTGGCGCAGTTGAACCAGCGTGCGTAGCTGATCTGCTGATTGAAGCCGCCGCGCGCGTCGATGGCGGGGCTGGTGTAGACGGTGGTACCGCCGTCCACGTTCACGCCCGCGTTGCGACCGGTGATCACGCACTGGCCGCTGCCATCCTGATCATTGGTCGGATCACCCTGGAATCCGTTGCCGCGCGGCAGCCCGCGTTCCCAAGCGCCCGCGGTGGCGGTGCCCGAGGCGGTCCAGCCGGTCGCCGTCTCGAAGGTGTCTTCCCACAGGATCAGGTTGGTGGTGCGCACATCGGCGGTCAGCCACTTCTGCGGCATCGCGCTGGGATAGGTGCACAGGCCGCCGGCCGCACCCATGCGCGCGCTGAAGGCGTACTGGATGCGCGTGCCGCAGGTGAATGCAGGTGTGGTGAAGCGATAGGTGGTGCCGCTCACCAGCGTGCCGGTGATCGAGTTCCAGGTGCTGCTGCCTTCCGCGCGCCACAGCATCCTGGCGGCTGCGGGCGCGCTGGCGCCGGTCGGCGAGGCGATGGTCACGTCCATCGTGTCGCCGCCATCCTTGCTGAAGCGCGTGGGCAGCGAGCCGACGGGCGAGAAGGTCATCGCCTGACATGCGCCAAGCGGGGTCGTGAGCGCGTTGCGCGGCGCGGCGAGATTCCAGCTGGTGCCCGA
>CAIPQY010000420.1 GCA_903867275.1 uncultured bacterium
CACCACCGTGTTGGCGGGCGCGCTGCTGCAGACGTTGCGCATGCCGGTGGTGCTGGTGGTGGCCCATCTCGACGAAGCGGCCGACGCGGTTGAGGAACTTCTGGATCTTGGCGTGACGGCGTGCGCGCTGCCGGCGATGGAAACCGCGGCCACCGACTCGGCGGGTGGTCTGGAGACGGCGCTCGAGCGCCTGCGTGCAACCGATGCGTGCAGCGAGCCGCGCGTCACGGTGGCGCCGATCGCTGCGCTGATGCAGACGGTGGCGGCGCCCGCCCGTCGCGAGCGCCTGCGCCTGCTTGTGCAGCCGGGCCAGCGGCGCTCGCCGGCCGCACTGGCGCAGTGGCTGAGCACGGCTGGCTATCGCCGTGTGGAGGCGGTCGAGAATCCGGGTGATTTCGCGGTGCGCGGAGGCGTGGTCGACTGCTTTCCGCCGGCGGGCATGGCCCCCATCCGCATGGATCACTTCGGTGACGAACTGGAATCGCTGCACGAGATCGACGTGGCCACGCAGGCCAGTGATCGCAAGATCGCCTCCTGCGAGATTCCATGCGCCGACGGCGCGCGCTTTGGTTCGCAGGATGACGATCCGCTGCCGGGCGCGTTGCTGGCCAAGGGCGCGGTGGTGGTGTGGGCCGAACTGAGCGAGATCACCGAGCAGGCACGCGGCTACTGGGAGCGCGTGGTGGATGCGATCGGCGTGGTGCCGCCCAAGGACGCCATGCGCAGCGCCTCGCAGGCTGCGGCGTGCACGCTGACGGTGAATCAATTCACGTTGGCTGGCCCCGACGAACTGCCGTGGCCGGCATCGTCGCTGCCCGCCTTCGAGCAGGATGCCGCGAAGGCCTTCGAACTGCTCGGCGAACTTGCCCGCGAAGGGCCCACCACGCTGGCCGCGGCCACCGAGGGTGATCGCCAGCGCGCGGCGGAACTGCTGCGCCGCCACGGCTTGAGCGAGCGCGTGACATTGGTGCGGCAGCTGCTCGGCCGCGGATTCCGCTGGTTGGAAGCGGGCAAGAAGCCGATGTCCGTGGTGCCCGAGCACGAACTGCTGCATCGCACGGGGGCGCGTCGCCGCCGCGGCGCACCGGTGCAGAGCGTGAGCGGCGACCGCGTGCGCGACGCCTTCCTGGCCTTCGAGCCGGGCGACTACGTGACGCACCGCGACCACGGCGTGGCGCGCTACATCGGCTTGACGCAGTTGGCCAAGCTGAAGCAGGGCGGCGAGGCCGGCGAACTCGCCGACGGCGCCGGCGAAAGCGAATACCTCACGCTGGAGTTCGACGGTGGCACGCGCCTGCACCTGCCCGCTGCGCGCGTGGACCTGATCCAGAAGTACATCGGCAGCGGCGCCGCACGACCACCGTTGAGCGCGATCGGCGGCAAGCGCTGGAAGGCGCAGAAGGAGCGCGTGAGCGAGGCGGTGCGCGACCTCGCCGGCGAGATGCTGCGCGTGCAGGCCGTGCGTGCGGCCACACCGGGGTTGGCGTTCCCCGCCGATGCCGCATGGCAGGGGGAGTTCGAGGCGAGCTTCCCCTACGAAGAGACGCCCGATCAGCGCACCGCCATCACCGCCGTGCAGCGCGACATGCAGCAGGCGCGCCCGATGGACCG
>CAIPQY010000421.1 GCA_903867275.1 uncultured bacterium
CCGGCGCGCTGGCCTTCCACGACATTCCATCCGAAGACACCGCCACCTACGACATGCTGTGCCGCGCCGACACGGTGGGCGTGTTCCAGATCGAGAGTCGCGCGCAGATGAGCATGCTGCCGCGCCTGAAGCCGCGCCGCTTCTACGACCTGGTGGTGCAGGTGGCCATCGTGCGGCCCGGGCCGATCCAGGGCGACATGGTGCATCCGTATCTGCGACGGCGCGCGGGACAGGAGGCCATCACATATCCCGATGCGCGCATCGAGCGTGTGCTTGGTCGCACGCTTGGCGTGCCGCTGTTCCAGGAGCAGGCCATGACGCTGGCGGTGGTGGCGGCGGGGTTCACGCCAGGGCAGGCCGATCAGTTGCGCCGGGCCATCGCGGCGTGGAAGCGGCGCGGCAACCAGTTGGCGCAATTCGGCGAGCGGCTCACGCAGGGCATGCTGGCCAACGGCTACAGCGAGCGCTTTGCGCAGCAGGTGTTCACGCAGATCAAGGGTTTCTCGGGTTACGGCTTTCCGGAAAGTCACGCGGCCAGTTTCGCGTTGCTGGCCTATGCCAGCGCGTGGCTGAAGCGGCATCACGCGGCGGCGTTCACGGCGGCGCTGCTGAACAGCCAGCCGATGGGCTTCTATGCGCCGGCGCAACTGGTGCGCGACGCGCGCGAGCATGGCGTGGAGGTGCGGCCGATCGACGTGAACTTCAGTGCGTGGGATTGCACGCTGGAGCCTGCGGGCGTGCACGGCTTTGACCGGCCGCCCGCGCTGCGCCTTGGTCTGCGCATGGTGCGTGGCTTGCGGCAGGCGTGTGGTGAACGCGTGGCGGCGGTGCGTGGAGCCGTGCAGGCGGCTGGTGGTGAGTCACGGCCTGCGGCTGGTGCGGCGTGCGGGCCGTGGCGATCGTTGGAGGCGCTGTGGCGCGCGTCGGGTGCCAGCTCGGCGGCCATGCGTGCGTTGGCGCGCGCCGATGCATTTGGTTCCATGGGTCTTGATCGTGCGCAGGCGTTGTGGCAGGCGCAGCGGCTGCGCGAAGTCAGCATGCCGCTGTTCGAGCAGGCCGCACCCGAACCCGAAGCGGTGGAGGCGCGCGCCGCATTGCCGCCGGTGCATCCCGCCGAGCGCACGCTGCATGACTATCACCACACGGGCCTGTCGCTGCGCGGGCATCCGGTGCGCTTTCTGCGCGAGCGGTTGGCGCGTGCGGGTGCGCGACCCTGCGCGGCGGTGCAGGCCACGCACGAGTGCCCTGATGGTTGCCGCGTGTGCGTGGCGGGCGTGGTGCTGCTGCGGCAGAAGCCGGGCACGGCCAAGGGCACGGTGTTCATCACGCTGGAAGACGAGAGCGGCCCCGTGAACCTGATCGTGCGGCCCAAGGTGTGGGCGCGCTTTCGCGTGCAGGTGCGTCACGCGCATGCGCTGCTGGTGCGCGGCCGCGTGCAGCGCCGCGAGGGCGTGACGCAGCTGGTGGCGACGCGGCTGCGGGGGATTGATCACCTGCTCGGTGCGGGTGGGCAGCGGTCGCGGGAGTTTCGGTAGGGGTTGTGTGGCGCGGTACGCGAACGCTCGGGCAGCAAGCGCGTGGGCGAGATTCGGAATGCTTCACGCCAGCAGGGATTGAGGCGCCTCCGCGATCACGCAGAAATTGCGCCGCAAATCAGCGTATCGCCCCTGGGAC
>CAIPQY010000422.1 GCA_903867275.1 uncultured bacterium
CATCACATACACGTTGTCCTTGGTCCAAATCACGGAAGAGGTGATGTCACCTTCCACGATGATTTCCGCAGCATTGGCGCTCATCGCGGCAGCGGCGACGAAGCAAGGAATCAGGCTCTTCAGCATTTCATTTCTCCTGGTATGGACAGTCGAACTGGACGGGCTCCAAAACCTCGGAGCCATGCGTGCAAGGCGAGACGCCCCGCCTTTCACGCAGCGTCAATATGCACCAAGTTTCTTCAGGTCCTGCGCGCCCTGTGCAAATTCCGTGTTCAGACATCATTCAGAGAGGGCGTCCAAGGGTCACTTCTTGCCCTTGGAGGCGCGTTCCACCTGCTCGATGTAGCGGGCCACATCCTCGCGTGGACGAAGCGCCTGGGCGTCTCGCAGCAGCGGCAACGCCTCGCCGAACCGCCCCTGTGCCACGTAGACCTGCGCCATCTTCACCTTGGCGTTGGCCGCAAAGGACTCGATGCGGGCGGCCCGCTCGTAGAACAGGATCGCCTGATCGGGCCGTCCGCCGCGGTTGTGGTACTGGCCCAGCAGGATGAGCGCCTCGCCGTCCAGTGGATCGAGCTCGATCACCTCCTGCAGCACGCGAGCGGTCGCCTCGTCGCCCGCACCACCGGCCATCGACAGTCGGGCTTCCAGCTTCAGCAGCTTGCGACGGTCGGTGTCGCTGATGGTGGACCCCGAGGACGCCTTCACCTTGGTGATCAGCGCGCGCGCCTGATCCATGCCGCCACGCGCAGCCAGACCTTCGGTGCTGCGGATGATGCGCACCGGCGACTGCGCCGGATCCTTGGCCAGCGCACGCGCATAGGCCTGCATGGCAAGATCGAGCAGCGACTCGGACAGGTAGATGTCGCCCAGGGTGTACAGGCTGTCCACCGACGACTTGCCGATCGCATCCAGCGCCTCCAGGTTCACCGCCGCCTTCTGCGGCTCCTTCAGGCCCAGGTAGGTGTGCGCCTGCAGGAGCCAGAAGTCGGCCTTTTCCGGAAAGGTCTGGATCAGCACGTCGAGCAGACTGGCCGCATCCTCGAACTTGCCCTGCTTGAACACCGTGCGCGTGAGTCCCAGGCGCCACTCCACGTTGGAGGGCTGCAGCAGCAGCGCGTTGCGGTAGGCGGCCTCCGCGGGCTGATAGTCCTGCTTCTGCGAGTGGCAGAAACCGAGCAGTCCATAGGAATACGCATCGGCACCGCCCAGCTCGATCATGCGATTGAATGCCGTGATCGCGTCGTCGATCATGCCCTTGCGCACGCAGATCAGGCCGATGCTGCGATAGGCGCGACGGAAGTTCGGGTACTTCTCCACGGCGCGTCGGTAGTTCGCCAGCGCGTCATCGGCTCGCTCTTCCTGATACTGCACGCCACCGAGCGTCAGGTCGAGCACCGCCGAGGTGTCGTCCTTGATGGATCCACGCAGCAGCGCCTCCGCGGCAGGCAGCTCGTCCGGCATCAACTGGCGAACCAACTCAAGCAGCGCCATGTCGTCGGTGGAGATGCGCGGCTCCACTTCGGGATTCACGCCGTAGCCTGCCACGAAGGACTTCTGGAAGCTGGGGTCGTTCCAGATGGCGCGAAGATCGGCCGCACCCACCTGCATCGATGGTGCGGGAGCCTGCGACTTGGCGGCCCCGTTGCCATCGGCGAACGCCTGCACGCCAAGCATGGCGGCTACGGCGAAAGCGAACATGCTTGACACGGACCCTGCGCTGAACGCAGCGCGACGATGACGGATGATTCGCTTCATTTGGGCTGAAACCTGAATGGGACGCGCATGCGACAACTGACACGCTTGCCGCCCTTGATCGCTGGCTCGAATTTCCATTGACGCACCGCCTCGAGTGCCGGCTTCTCGAATTCCGGATACGCGGCCTTCTCCACGCGCGGGTTCACCACGCGCCCGGTTTCGTCCACCACGAAGATCAGCGTGACCACG
>CAIPQY010000423.1 GCA_903867275.1 uncultured bacterium
CATCGGTCCGTGGACCTTCGTCGCGCGCATCTCGGGCGAACCGGAAGAGACCCACATCGCGCCAGAACCTCCGCCCGAGGAGGAGAAGAAGGATCCGTACCGCACGCGCAACAGCGTGCTGCTGCGCCTTCGCGCCGATGGCTCGATGGATCGCGAGATGGGCTGGAACGAGTTCGCGCGCATCTATGGCCCGGTCATCGCCGGCTTCGCGCGCAACGCCGGCGTGCCGCCGCAGGAGATCGACGACGTGCTGCAGGACGTCATGCTGGGCTTCTTCCGGCAGGCGCAGAGCTTCGAGTACGACCCCGCGCGCGGACGCTTCCGCGGCTACCTGAAGACCGTCACGCTGAACTCCATCCGCGACCGACATCGCCGCAAGCGCCCGAAGGTCGGCCTGCCCGAACACTTCGATCCCTCCAGCGAGGATGAGCGCCTGCACGCCACGTGGGATCACGAATGGACGCAGCACCTGCTGCACCGCGCCATGGAGAAGGTGAAGTCGACCGTGCAGCCCAACACGCTGGAAGCGTTCGAGCGCTACGGCGTGCGCGGCGAACCCGCCGACAGCGTGGCGCGCGCACTCGGCATGAGCGAGGCCAGCATCCGCCACGCCAAGATGCGCATCATGCACCAGTTGCGCGACGAGGTGCAGCGCATGCGTCAGGCGGAGGGCTGAACCATGCCTGTCCCCGAACCATCACCCGAGAGCCGCATCTCGCGCACCGATCCCGAGCACATCCGGCTCGACGAGGATCGCACCGATCGCCGCTGGCGCCGCTGGGGCCCCTGGCTCAGTGATCGCCAGTGGGGCACCGTGCGCGAGGACTACTCCGCCGACGGAAACGCCTGGAAATACCTGCCGCACGACATGGCGCGCAGCCGCGCCTACCGCTGGGGCGAGGACGGCATCGCCGGCTTCTGCGACGACAAGCAGCGCCTCTGCATGGGCATCGGCCTGTGGAACGGCAAGGATCCCATCCTGAAGGAGCGCCTGTTCGGTCTGGACAACAGCGAGGGCAATCACGGCGAGGACGTGAAGGAGCTCTACTGGCATCAGGACGCCACGCCCACCGGCAGCTACCTGCGCATGCTGTACAAGTATCCGCAGCGCGCCTACCCCTACGAGGAGCTGGTGCGCGTGAACGCGCAGCGCTCGCGCACCGAACCCGAATACGAGCTGCTCGACACCGAAGCCATGTGCGACAACCGTCACTTCGACGTGACGGTGGAGTGGGCGAAGGCGGAGCCGGACGACATCCTCTGGCGCGTCACCGTGAAGAACAACGGTCCCGACGCCGCGCCCATCACGGTGCTGCTGCAGACCTGGTTCCGCAACACCTGGTCGTGGAACCCGGGCACACCCAAGCCCAACCTGCGCATGTCGGCGCGCGACATCATGCGTGCCGACCATCCAGCGCTCGGCACGATGCAGCTCACCTGCGACGCCTTCGATCGCACGCTGTTCTGCGAGAACGAGACGAACACGCAGCGCTGCTTCGGCGTGCCGAACCCGGCCGGCCTGCATCCCAAGGACACCTTCAACGATTTCGTCGTGCACGGCACGCTCGCGTCCCTGCCGGCCATGCAGGAAGGCACCAAGGGCGCCTTCATGCTCGCCCGCACGGTGGCCGCGGGCGCCAGCGTCACCATCCGCGCGCGCCTGCGACCCGCGAAGGCCACCGGCGATGCATTCGGCGACTTCGACAAGGTGTTCGCCGCACGCATCAACGAGGCGGATGCCTTCTACGACACGATCAAGCGACCCAACAACACGCCTGAGCAGACCGCGGTGCAGCGACGCGCCTACGCCGGACTGCTGTGGAACTATCAGTGGTACCAGTACGACGTGCATCGCTGGATCGATGGCGATCCGGGGCAGATGCCGCCGCCGGCGGGTCGCGCCGATGGACGAAACCATCGCTGGCACCACATGGATGCCGAGGCCGTGCTCAGCATGCCGGACAAGTGGGAGTATCCGTGGTTCGCGCACTGGGATCTGGCGTTCCAGTCGGTCACGACCGCCACCATCGATTCGGATCGCGCCAAGCGGCAGATCTGGCAGATGGTGCAGCCGTGGATGCAGCACCCCGAAGGGCAGATCCCCGCGTACGAATGGGCGCTGAACGATGTCAACCCGCCCACGCTCGCGTGGGCCGCCTATCGCGTGTTCCAGATCGAGCGCTATCGACACGGTCGCGAGGACCATGACTTCCTCGCGGAGATCCTGCACAAGCTGTTGCTCGACTTCACCTGGTGGGTGAACCGCAAGGACGCCGACGGCCACAACATCTTCGAAGGCGGATTCCTGGGCCTGGACAACATCGGCATCTTCGATCGCAGCAAGCCGCTGCCAACCGGAGGCGTGATCAAGCAGTCGGACGGCACGGCGTGGGTGGCGAAGTACTGCCTCGACCTCATGCGCATCTGCCTGGAACTGGTCGATGCGGGCAAGCCCTATTCCAGCCTCGTGGAGAAGTGCTTCGAGCACTTCCTGCAGATCGCCAAGGCCACCACCAACCTCGGCGGCCGCGGCATCGACCTGTGGGACGAGGAGGACCAGTTCTTCTACGACCAGCTGGTGCTGCCGGATGGTCGCATCATGCCGCTCAAGGTGAAGAGCATCGTGGGCCTGGTGCCCATGTTCGCCGTCACGGTGATCGACGAGTACGACATGCAGCGACAGCCGCAGCTGGACAAGCGCTTCCAGTGGTTCCTGGATCGCCGTCCCGACATGGGCCAGCTCATCTCGCGCTGGAACGTGCCCGGCGTTGGTCAGCGGCGCCTGCTCAGCCTGCTGCGCGGCCATCGCCTGAAGGCGCTGCTGCGTCGCGCGCTCGACGAGAAGCAGTTCCTCTCGCCCAACGGCATCCGCAGCGTCAGCCTGGAGCACCTCGACAACCCCTACCGCCTCGAGGTGGACGGACAGACCTACGAGCTGAAGTACACGCCCGGCGAGAGCGACACCGGCAGCTTCGGTGGCAACTCGAACTGGCGCGGACCGGTCTGGTACCCGATGAATCACCTGCTCATCGAGGCGCTGTACCGATTCCACGGCTACTACGGCGACGAGTTCACCGTTGAATGCCCCACAGGCAGCGGCACCTACATGACGCTCGCGCAGGTGGCGGACTTCCTGGCGAATCGCCTCACGGACCTGTTCATTCCAGGCGCAGATGGCATTCGTCCAGCGAACCGCCAGTACCCGCGCATGGACACCGATCCGCTGTTCAAGGGCAATCCGCTCTTCTACGAGTACTTCCATGGCGACACGGGTCGCGGCGTGGGCGCAAGCCATCAGACTGGATGGACGGCGCTGGCTGCGCTCATCCTGGGTCGCGCACAGACCAGTTCGCTCATCCGCATCCTGCGCTGACGAAGCGCGCATCGGAGGGCGGCTACCCTTCGCGTCATGAGCCACCTTCGCCGCGCCCTCGTGCCCGCAGCCATCGCCGCCATCGCCTCGCTGTCCACGCTGCTTGCCACCCAGGCCTTCAGCGTGCAGTCGGGTGATGCGCCGTCGCCCAATTCGCCCGCCATGCTGAAAGCGGAAGAGGCGCACGACATGATGAACGGCATGGCCGGCGTGTGGGACATGAAGGGCCAGACCTTCAGCCCCGCGGGCCAGCCCGAACTCACGCTGAGCGGTCGCTGCGTGTGGCAGTGGGCCATGAACGGCGCATTCCTGGTGGGCGAAACCCTGCTTTCGAACGGTGCGGGCGTGATGCAGGAGATCGACTGCCTGGGCTTCAACTCCGCCGGCGGCACCTTCCAGCGCACGCTGCTCACCGATCGCGACAGCGCCATGATCTGGCAGCAGGGTGCATGGGATGCAAGCTCGAAGCGGTTCACCATGCAGTCTGTGGGCAGCATTCCCACGGCGCAGGGTGGCAAGCGACAGGTGGCGACGGTGGTCGACCTTGGCCGCAGCGACGCGATGGGCTGGACCACCACCTACTTCGAGAACGGCGCGATCGTGGGCACCATCCGCATCACCTGCACCCGCGCGCAGCCCGGCGAAAGCGAGGCGGA
>CAIPQY010000424.1 GCA_903867275.1 uncultured bacterium
GTCGGCATCCACCAGCACCACTCGGCGACCTGCCTGCACCATGAGCAGGGCCAGGTTCGCTGCCGTGGTGGTCTTGCCCTCGCCCGGCAGTGGACTGGTGAATTGAATGGTCTTGATGGTGCGTTCCATCGCCACGAACTGCAGCGCCGTGCGGAGGCCGCGATAGGCCTCCACCGCCTGATCGTTCGGTCGGCTGAGCGAAATGGGCCGGTGATCGGGTGAAGCCTCTTCGGGAACAGTGGTGAGCACTGGCAGGCCTCCGGTGGCACGCTCGAGCTCTTCGGAGGTGTTCACCGAATCGTCCAGATAGTCGGCCAGGAACGCTGCACCGAGGCCGAGTAGCAGACCGACGATCAAAGCCAACGCGCCGGTGCGCAGGGGAGTGGGCTCCACTGGGCCCGTCGGCACTTCAGCGACGCGCACCTGTTGGGCAGCGCCGGTCTGCACCGAGGCATCCACCTGCAACTGGTCGAGCCGTTGCTTGAAGACCGCCTTCTGGTCTACCAACAACTGGCGCTGTGCCTCCAACGCCGGCCGATCGGCGGCGCTAGCCGAGGCAATCTGGCTGTCGAGTTCCCTGATCTGTGCATCGAGCTGGCTCACCTTGTTCTGCACCTCGGTGGCAGCGTCGGTGAGGCCGTTCACGTTCTGTTCGCGCCGCACATCGATATAGGCGTCCACGTAGGCGTTGGCCAACTGGGCGGCGGTCTCGGCCGAGTAGCTCTGCACCTTCACCGAGATCACATCGGTCAGGCCCATAGCCGAACCGTTCACGTCGGGAAGGTCGCCCTTCAACCCCAGGTTCTTCCGCACACGGTCTTCCACCGTGTTGCCTTCCAGCACGCGAATCTCGGTGTCGATGAGGCGTGCGGCGTTTTGCGCACTCTGCTGCTGGTTACTGAACACGTTGTCGCCGTTGGCGTTGCGCACCAACATCTGCGCTTCGCCTTCGTACACCTTCGACTGCTGCGCCACCATGAACATGGCGGCCAGCACAGTGACAGCCACGGCAGTAGCCAGTAGCCATTTGCGACGCAACACCACATGCCAGTAGTCGCGCAGGGTCATCTCGGGCGCATCGTCGAAAGCGGTGCGCCCAGTTGCAGCGGTCTTCATCTAATCAGCCACCCGCAGGGTCGGTGGTTGGTGCTCCGCTGTCGGCCGGGGCCGAGGTGGTGACAGGAATACTCACGTCGGGAAGCGTAGTGGGGCGGCCACCCAGCGCAAGGCCAGCCAACGCGCCAACCAGAACCACTCCACCCACAAGCGGCCACTTCAATTTGTTCACGACGCACCCACCCAGGCACACCCCGAATGGGGCATGGTCACTTCTTGGAAATGACCTTGACAGTGGTGGTGACCGTAACCGACTTGCCGGAGGTGTTGAAGCCAGTAGCGGTGATCGTGTACGTGCCCGCGGCCTTCGGGGCATTGAACCGAATCCGTGCGTTACCGTTCCTGTAGGCGGTGACCTTATAGGTCTTGCCAGCGGCCTTGATGGTGATCCGTGAGTTCTTCGCGAATCCAGACACCAGCACTTCCAGGCGGCCGCCCGACTTCACGAAGCGGGGCGACACGCCGACGAACGGCTTCACAACCTCGTAGGCCTTGGTCGTCGCGCTGGAGCCCTTCTCGGAGGGCGGCACCGGCGGCAGTGACTCCACCTGGATGGAGCCAGCGATCTTCGTTGCAGCGTCCCTCGCGGTGGTGGTCTTCACCGTGGTTGCCTGCGGCTTGGCGGCCGTGATGTTCTCGGCGCTGCTCAGCACGAAGGCACCAACGCCCAAGGCTGCGCACAGTGTGGCTCCAACAATGGTTGCCAGTCGCTTCATGACTCGTCCTCTTTCTCGTAAAACTGTTAGCACCCTACCACCGGATCTCCGCCGACGAAAGGGTTGTGCCATGCCTGAACATTTATGGTGTAACTCGCCCAATAGAATTCGCACCCGATGGCGACAGAGCAGGTTCGGCGGGGAGTGCTTCCGGCAGCACACGCACTTGGCGCCCTGGCTTTGGTGGCTGGGTTCGCCGGCACCTGGGGCCAACTGCAGCCCACGGGCTACGTGGCCTGGGACGACGTGTTCGTCGGACTGCTCGCGGCGGGGGTCATTTGGGCTTCCTGCAGGGCCCCATGGTGGCTGCTCGCGGCGGTAGGGGCGGCGGCAGGAGTTGCGGCCGGCCGCCAGCAGCAATGGGTGTTGGTGGGGGTGGCGGCGCTTGCGGTGTGCTGCGCGATAGCCACATTTCGAGCTCGCCAAGCGCTGTTTGCCGCTCTGGCCAGTGCTGCAATCGTGGCGGTGCTGTGCCGCTTGCAGGGTGGCCCATTTTTCGGTGCCACGGCCATCTTCGGGCTGGCGCTGTTGGCGTTGATGGCCATCGCCGGCCTGGCGGGCCACACGTCGGGCTTCCGTAAGGGGGCCCTGATAGCGGCGGGTGTGGCGACTCTCTTCATGCTGGTCGGCGCATTGGGCTTCGGCTTCAGCGCCTATCGCTCGAAGGATGCGATCCGCGAGGGCAACCGGGAAGCCCGCAATGGCATCAGTGCGCTGAAGTCGGGCGACTTCTCGTCGGCGGCAGCACTGTTTCACGATGCCGGAATCCACTTCGCAGTCGCGCAGGATCAACTCTCCAAGCCATGGGCGAAGCTCGGCAGGGTGGTGCCAGTGGTGGCCCAGAACCGCACCACGGCCATGCGCGTGGTGAATGCGGCTGCGGCTGTGGCTGCGCAGGCAGAAGCAGCCGCGCGGCAGATCGACCCTGAGGCGTTGCGCGTGCACGACGGGGCCATCGACCTGGTAGCAGTGACGGCACTGCAACAGCCGGTGGACGATCTGAGCGCCGCCATCGCGAATCTTCAGGCAGTGCTCAACGAACCCACTTCGCCGTGGGTACCGCACCAGGTGACTGATCGACTGGCCGGTGTACGCGACGACGTGGATGCGTACATCACACAGGTGGACAACCTGCACCTCGCGGTGCAGGCCGCCCCCGGGCTGTTGGGCGCTGACGCGCAGCGCAACTACTTCGTGGCGTTCAGCACGCCAGCCGAGGCTCGCAGCATCGGAGGCTTCGTGGGCAGCTATGGCGTGCTCACGGTCGACAACGGTGCCATCTCGTTGAGTTCGTTCGGTCGGTCCGATGACCTGGTTGGCCTAGCGCCAGCCGAGGGCATGCAAGTTGACCTGCCAGCCGACTTCGCGAATCGCTATGGCGCATTCAACTTCGTGGATGGCGCCGAAGGCCTCGTCGCGCCCCTGGCGTGGAAGAACATCGGTATCTCGCCCGACTTTCCCACCATGAGCAGCATCGTGCAGCAGATGTACACCGCTACCTTCGCAGGCGCCACTGTGGACGGCATGATCTTGATGGATCCGTATCCACTGGCGCAGTTACTGGCCTACACCGGGCCGCAGCAGTTAGATGGCATTGATACGCCGATCGATAGCGCCAACGCGGTGGACTTCATCCTTCGCGATCAGTACCTGCAACTCGGACACGATGCTCGGGTGGA
>CAIPQY010000425.1 GCA_903867275.1 uncultured bacterium
GGCAAGGGTTCAGGGAGTGGCAACGGCTCTGGAAGTGGTAGTGGCTCCGGAAGCGGCAGTGGCTCCGGTAGCGGCAGCGGCTCCGGCAGTGGCAGCGGCTCCGGAAGTGGCAGTGGTTCCGGCAGCGGCTCCGGCTCCGGCGCAAGTGGCGGCACCTCCGGCGCAACATCGAATGGCAATGCCCCAGGCGGTGCTGGCGCAAGCACAGGCACCGGCGCAGGCGCAGGTGCCGCTGGCGGCGCTGGCGTTGGTGGCGCAGGTTCGGGCAGCGGAACCGCGCGCGGAACAACCACCGGCCTGACCAACGTCACCCCCACCGCACTTCCATCTGGCCCACCCATCGGCACCGCCGCAAGCTCGGCGCAGGGCGGCGGCGCCATCGCATCAAGCGGCGCCTTCCGCGGCACGGGCGGTCGCGCAGGCGGCGAAGGCGATCGCGACTCGGCGAGTGGCGGCGGCTCCGATGCAAAGAGCGCGCAGACCGGCGGCACCGTGAAACCCTCCGCGGCCTCGGCGCCCAGTTCGGACAACGACATTCCGGACATCGACACCACCGGCCAGGCGGGCAAGGGTTCGCGCAGCGCCGCGGGTGCGAACGATGGCGCCACACGCGGCGCATCGGCGGGCAGCAAGACGGGCGCCGATCAGGACGCAAGCCAGTCCGCGACCAAGGCGGGCGATGGCAGCACGCAAGGTGCCTCGCGCGGCGTGGCTGGCAGTGATGCGTCGGCCAAGCCATCCGCGCGCACCAGCGCCGAAACACTGACCATTCCCGAAGCGAAGCCCGCCACGCTGGAGGACAACGACACCACCACGCCCGCCGTGATGGAGGCCGCCACACCGCTCGCGCCGCTGCTTGGTTTCTGGAAGCAGGTGGACAGCGCCGCGCGCGAGCCCGACTTTGCACCCGGCGGCCATGACATGGGCTTGCTCGCGATCCGACCCACGCAGCGATCCATGCAGGTGTATCGCGCCTGGGGAACGCCGCCGCTGCTGGTTGTTGCCGCCGAACTGCGCGCCAACTTCGATCCAAGCGGCACCGTGCGCATCGAGGAATCGCCATCGCAACCATCGCGCTTCTTCACGCAACCCATCGACCTGCCCGCGCGCGACGGTGCCGCGGCGCTGCGTGCGCTGCCGGCCGCCACGCCGCTTCCATGCGACACGCGATGGAAGATCGAGGCCGACGGCACGCTGCGCCTCGACGGCAAGCTGTATCAACGCATCCAGCGCGAGGCGTTCCAGCAGGCCACGCAACCGAAGGCGAACGCCCCCGCCGCAACCGCCACGCGCACCACCCCGGCTTCCGGCGCCGCGCCCGCCTCCGCCGAACCCACCGGCGGCGTGGACTTCTTCGGCGCGCGCGTGAAGGGCCGGTACATCTGCTTCGTGTGCGACATCAGCGGCAGCATGATGGGCGACAAACTTGAGGCGCTGAAGCGCGAGATCATCCGCACCGTGCGCGCGCTGCCCACGAGCACGCACTACCAGGTGGTGTTCTTCAACCATCAGGCACTGCTGCTGCAGAAGGGCTGGACGAAGACGGGCACCAAGGAAAGCGACGCGCTGCTTGCGAAGGTGGATGGCGTGGGCTGCGGCGGCGGCACGGACCCCGTCGGCGCGCTGCAGTACGCCTTCGCCGACCTCGACCCGATTCCGCACGAACTGTTCCTGCTCACCGACGGTCAGTTCGGCGCCGACCCGATGCCGCTGCTGCTGCAGGTGAACGGCGGACCCGATCGCACGCGCATCCACACGCTGGCCATGGGCGATGACGCCGACACCACCCAACTGGAAG
Source organism: uncultured bacterium (assembly GCA_903867275.1). GTDB lineage: Bacteria > Planctomycetota > Phycisphaerae > Phycisphaerales > SM1A02 > SYAC01. Next base: position 1,799 of record CAIPQY010000425.1, read on the forward strand.
CCATCGCGAAGCGGTTCGGCGGCACATTCACCAAGGTGTCGGCCGCGGCGCCCAGCATGCCGGGCATGCCGCCACGCCCCTGATCACGCCGTCACTGCGCCGTGGCCACGCCGTCTCGGATCTCGTCGCGATACACGCCACCGTCGATGCGGATGGGTGACACGTCGTAGGCGATGCCGCTCTCGGCGATCGCGTCGCGCACGCGCTGGAACGCGCCGTGCGAGTCGGGCGCCACCTTCAGGCTGATCACCTGTCGATCGGCGCGCAGGCGCCCCAGCAGCTTCGCAAGCGAGGCCTTCCAGTCGTCGCTGTCCGCCGGCACCACCAACCCGCCGTCGGCGCGCAGCGGCACGCTGCGGATCAGCCACTGACCGCCGCCGCGGAAGCACTCGCGAATGTCGCACACGGGGCCAGCGGTCAGGTCCACCGCTTCGCTGTTCCACTCGCTCCACGCGCGACACGGTTCGTCCAGGCGGTCGATCCACGGATTGATCCAGTACACGCGGTCGTGCCACAGCACCACCTGCACCGGCATCATGCCCTCCACCGCACGCCGTCGCGGCGCACGCAACTTGGTGCCGCTCACCTTCGACTGCGCATCCACCTCGGTCTGCAGACGCTGCACCTCGCTGCGCAGGCGCGGCAATTCGCTCGCGATCACGTCCATGCGCGCGTCGCCCTCCTTGAACAGGCGCTCCATCGCCTTGGTGCGGCGCTCCACTTCCTGGTTGCTTGCCTGCAGCGCGGCCAGCTTGCCGCGCGCCTGATCCACCACGGCGTCCGGCACCGCGTTGGCCTCGGCCTGCTGCACGCGCTCGCGCAGGCGCTGCACCACCTCGCGGTCGGCGGCAAGCGGATCGGTGGCGGCAGCGACGGGCTTGCCCTGCTCGATCATCTGCTTGCTGCGCGCGCTGGCCATCAGCGACACCAGCATGCCGATGAAGATGAACATGCCGAACATGTTGCAGATGGTGTCGAGCAGCAGATCCAGGCTGCCGAACTCGTCGCCTTCACCGCCGCGCCGCCTGCGACTCATGGCGCTGCCTCCGCGGGCTTGAAGCGGTCGCTGGTGAAGGCCTCCTCGGGAATCAGGTCAAGGCCCGTGGGCACATCGGCCATGCCCACCTGCAGCGAAAAGCGCTCACGCAGGGCGCGCCATGCCGCCACGCCCGAGGGCTTCACCACGAACAGCACGCTGCGACGATCGGCGTCGGGCAGGCCGCGCATCCAGCTTGCAAGCGTGGCGGCCACCGCATCGGCGTCGGTGAAGGCGATCGACAGCTGCGCGTCCTTCTCGAAGGTGGTGCCGGCCACCACGCGCGAGCCGCTCACCTCAACGATGGTGGGCACATGCGTGTCCTCGGCAACCAGATAGGTGACGCGTCGACGAAGCGAATCGGCGCGCAGGCGCTCCTCCAGCTCGTCACGGCGCTGGAGAAGGTCGGCGGCCTCGGCGGTGGCGGCATCCACGGCGCGCTTGGCCGACGTGGCACGCAGCTGCTGCATGGCCTTGCGATAGCGCTCGCCCAGCCGCTCGGCGGCCTGATTCTGCTCGTTCACCTGCACGCGCAGGTCGCTCGTCGCCTGACCGGCGTCCTTCGGCGCGAGCGCAGCGGCCGATTCCAGCCGCGCGCGCAGCGTAGCCGCCTCGCGCTCCATTTCCTGCCGCGCCTCGGTGGGCGCCGACGACTCCACCGCCTCCACCTTGGCCGCCGCCGCACCAAGCTGCAGCACCAGGATCATGGTGATCACGATCGTGATGCCGATGGTGCACATCATCACGTCCTGAAACGAGAAGAACGAGACCGGGTTGTCGGAACCTCGCCGGCCGCGCGCCATGATCAGCCCGCGCCTTCGGCCACGCGCACGCGACCGGTGACATGACGCGCGCACGCCTCGCGGCACTCGTCGAGCAGCGCATCATCCACGCGTCGCGCCGCGGTGAGCATCAGGTGGATGATCAGCGCCATCACCAGACCCTCGCCGGTGGTCACGAACGCGGTGTCCAGGCCGCCGATCACCTGCGTCAGCTGCATGGTGAGCGACTGCAGGTCGGCGTTGCGGTTGTTCAGCACGCCGGCGAAGCGGCCGATGGCCTCGGTGAGGCCCAGCACGGTGCCGATGAAGCCCAGCACCGGAATCGCCCAGATGAAGCCCTTCACCGCCACGTAGCCGCCGTCCACCTGCAGCTCGTCGTCGTCGGCGCGGCTCGACAGCATCTCGTCCAGGTCACCCACGCGACCCACGTTTCGCACGCTTCGCAGCGCACCGGTGACGCGGTGCAGATACATGAACCGCTCCGTGCCCTCCACCGCACCCTCGATCGCTTCCACCACCTGCATGGCGGTGGCGCGGCTGATGTGCCACTCCGGGTCATCGGGGGCGAAGCGCACACGCAGGGCCATGCGCTGCGCGCGCACCTTCAGCAGCTTGATGGCGATGATGGCGATGCTCCAGCAGCTGAAGAACGCGATGGCGATCGGAATGCGGTCGAACGCCGTGAGGTACTTCCACACCAGCGCGCCGCTCTCCGAGCCACGGAAGGGGAAGGTCGATCCATACACCACCGCCATCAGCGCAAGCGCGGTGAGCAGGCTGGTGCTGAAGGCGGGCGTGGTGTAGCGGCCCACCGGCATGCCGATGCGCGCCTCGGGATCCACACGAGCGAAGCGCAGCACTGGATCGGGCGCAACGGACTGCTTCACGGCCATTCGACTCATCGCTTCTCCTCTGCCTGAATGAAGATCACCTGCGGCCACGTGATCGGCGGATCGGGCGGCACGTCCATCCACAC
>CAIPQY010000426.1 GCA_903867275.1 uncultured bacterium
GAGGGCGGAATGCGGCACCCAAGCACAGACTTTGGGGCATCCACGCAGGTCGCCTCACTCGACCCTGCTCCGAAGCCATACAACTGATGCCATGGCCGATGCCGCGATCGATGTGCGCAGGGAGGGGCTGATCGAGTTCCTGCTCGACTTCCACACCATGGCGGTGTGGGAGGTGCTGCGTCGGGCCGGCAAGCCGCTGCCCGTCTTGGCGCTCGCGGAGTGGGCGGACAGTCCGCTGGCGGTCACGCAGCATGCGCTGGATCGACTGGAGTCCTTCGGTCTGGTGAAGCGCTTGCCGGCGGCGGGGCGGCGCAGATCCATCACCTACGAAGTGACCTGTGATCACATCGCGATCGCGGGTGACCTGCAGAGGCCGGACGAGGCCGCGCTGTTCAAGACGTACTACGAACGCTTCGCCGCGCACACCGAGGCGGTGCTGGGGCGCGGCGGCTTCGTGGAACTTGCGGAACGCCCCGATGCGTGGATGCACTTCTTCTCCGAGCCCGTGACGCTGAGCGAGTCGGAGCTGCGCGGGCTGCGCCGTCGCGTGGGCGCGCTGACCACCTATCTGAAGATGGCCCGGGATCGTCATGTGGGCCACCCCGCCGGCAAGATGGATCCCTGCAACTACTACGCGCATTTCCGCGTGCAGCCGCTGCGCCGCGCCATGCTTCCGCAGCCCGAGATCGTGATGCAGGCGCGAGGCGTGCAGGCGGAGCCCGAGTCGACGGAGATGGTGCGATGGCAATCACTTTCGCCGCGCGAGCGTGAAGTGGCGATGCAGCTTGGCGCGGGCTCCACGCAGAGGGAGATCGCCGGTGCGTTGCGCATCTCGCCCAACACCGTTGGAACGCTCACCAAGCGCATGTACGCCAAGCTGGGCGTGCGCCGCCGCGCCGATCTGGTGAACAGTCTGCAGTGGCTGGGAGAGGGCGACGATGCGTCGCCGCCGTCTCGCGCCGCGGCACGCGGATGATGGCGGGCGGTCAGCGGCTCTTGCGTCCGCGTCGCCCGCGCTTGAATCCGCGCTTGTGACCCTGCGTCCAGCTGGTGGCGTCGCGCCCAAGCAGATCGCGCCGTGGATCACGACCGTCGCGGTCGGGTGCGCCCTTCGCGGGCGTGGTGGTGTCGGCCTCGCGCAGCGTGGCCGGCGCGCGGCTCAGGCGCACGATGGACAGGTCCATCGTGCGGCTTGGCAGGTCGATGGCCAGGATGCCCACCTTCACGCTGTCGCCAAGGCCCACGCTGGCGCCGTTGCGCACGCTCACCAGTCGGCCGGTGCGCTCGTTCACGGTCCAGCGATCGGGCCTGTCGCGCGCCGATGGCAGCGCGTTGAAGCGCACCAGTCCATCGGCCAGGTACTTGCGGATGCTCACCCACACGCCCTGCGGCGACATGCCCGTGACGACGGCGTCCAGCTCGTCGCTCATGTGGTGTTCCTTCAGGAACTGCAGCACCAGGAAGTTGCGAAGGTCGCGCTCGGCGGCCTCCGCGTTCACCTCGGTCTCGCTGCAGTGACGGCCGATCTCTGCCAGCGCGCCCTCGACGGGGCAGCGGGGGTCCACTTCCAGCGAGGCCTTCGCATCGCGTCGCCTGCGTCCACCCGGCGGTGAGCGGCCGTTGTCGCTGAGCTCCAGCCATGCCTCGAGCGAGCGATGCACGGTGAGATCGGGGTAGCGTCGGATGGGACTGGTGAAGTGCGCGTAGTGCTCGCTGGCAAGCGCGTAGTGGCCGATCAGCGCGGGTGCGTAGGTGGCCTTGGCCAGCGTCTTCAGCACCGCGAAGTGCACCGCGCGCGCCGAGTCGGTGCCTCGCGTGTGATCGAGCAGCTGCAGCAGGTCGGCGCGTTCGGGCTCGTCGGGCAGGCGGAAGCCCACCGTGCGCGCGAACGCGCGCAGTTCTTCCATCTCCTTGAAGGCTGGCGGCGGATGGATGCGGCGGATCAGCGGGATCTCGGTGGCGGAGAACAGTCGCGCCACGGCCTCGTTGGCCTCCACCATGAACATCTCGATCAGCGTGTGCGTGAAGGCGTCGTCCTCGGGCACGGCGTCCACCACATGGCCCTGCTCGTCGTACACCAGCTCGCTCTGCGGCAGTTCCAGCACCAGCTGGCCCTGCGCGCGGCGGCGCTTCTGCAGCAGGCGCGCCAGCGTGTTTGCCAGACGCAGGTTGGCCACCACCTCGTCGGTGGGTTCGGTGTCGTTGCGCGCGTGGCGCTTGGCTTCGGCGGGGCGGCCGTCGATCAGGTTCTGCGCTTCCAGATAGGTGAGTCGCTTGGCGCTGCGGATCACGGTCTGCGCAAAGCGCTCGTCCAGCACCTTGCCCTTGGTGTCGAAGCGGATGAACGCGCTCTTGCAGAAGCGGGGCACGCCTTCCTGCAGGCTGCACACGCCGTTGCTCAGCGTTTCCGGCAGCATGGGCACCACGCGGCGCGGCAGGTAGGCGCTGTTGCCGCGGCGGCGCGCCTCGATGTCCATGGGCGAGTCGAGCGACACGAAGTGGCTCACGTCGGCGATGTGCACCGCGAGTTCCCAGATGCCCTCGCGCTCGTCGAACTTCACCGAGCATGCATCGTCGTAGTCGCGCGCGTCGGGTGGATCGATGGTCCAGATCAGGTCCTCGGTCAGGTCCAGGCGATCCTTCCATGGCCCCAGACACTCGCGCTCGAAGGTGATCGCCGCACGGCTGGCCTGATCGTGCACCTCGTCGGGGAAGCGCTCCACCAGTCCGAACGCGGCCATCGTGGCGGCGGTCTCCACGGCGGGCTGACCCGCTGCGCCGAGCACCTCCACGATCACGCCCTCGGCGGGGCCTTCCTCGCTTGGGAAGCGCGTGAGATCCACGGTCACCTTGTCGCCAGGCTTCGCTTCCTTGGCGTGCGGATCGCGCACGATGATGGGTTCGCGCATGGAGCGGCCATCGGGCTGCACGATCCAGCGGCGACCTTCCTGCTGCAGGGTGCCGGCGAAGCGTGTGCGACCACGCGACACCACTTCCAGCACGCGGCCGGTGGGGCCTTCGGTGGCGGCACCGCGGCCGGTTTCGCGCCAGCTGCGCTGCCGGCGGATCAGCGCCACACGCACGCGGTCGCCGGTCATGGCACCGCCCACCTCGCCCTGCGAGATGAACACGTCGCCTTCGCGCGAAAGCTTGTCGGGCTTCAGGTACGCATGGCCCTTCTGCGTGACGAAGATGCGGCCCACGATCTCCTCTTCGTGCTTGGGCAGGCGGATGCGGCCCAGCTCGTCGATCTCGATGCGCTGCTCGTTCGTGAGGCGGCCGATGGCCTCGTCGAAGGCCCAGCGATGGTCGCTGTCCACGCGCAGGCGCTTGGCCACGGCGTCGGGCTGCACGGGGCGATCGCCTGCGTGGGAAAGGTCCTGCAGGATTCGATCGATGAAGCGGAGAGGCATCGAAGGAGTCTACGGTTGGCGATGCGCGCGCGAGCGCACGATCACTTGCCGTTCTTCTTCTTGTCGCCGAAAAGGCTGTCGATGGCGCCGCCGATGCCTTCCTTCACGCCTTCGCCGGTCTTGTCGAGCACGGTGCCCAGTCCGCCGCGGATCGACTCCACGGGGCCACGCAGGTTGTCGGGCAGGGCATCCACGCTGTGCTTGATGGAGCCCTTCAGGTCGCCGATCAGCTCGGTGGACAGGCCCTCGATGTTGGCGCTGACGGTGGCCTGCAGCACGCTGGCGATCAACACGCCGCTGAGCTGGCTGGCGAGCACATCCACGCTGCCGTCGCTCTTCACGTCCTTCAGCACGATGTCGGGCAGGGCCGCTTCCACCACGCCCTGCTTGCCGCCCACCAGGTTGCGCAGGCGAACCTTCACGCGCTCGATGCGGAACTCGTTGATCACGATGGTGCGAGACTCGCCGGCCTGCTTGCCCGACTTGGGCGGCGCCTTCTGCTCGCTGGCGCTGGGCAGGTTGTCGCTGATGCGATCGGCGTTCAGCTTGCCGCTCGCGTCCTTCTCGAGCGTCAGCGTGAGATCCTGGATGGTGACATTGCGCACCTTCACCTGGTCGCCCATGAGTTCGCCCAGTCGCGCCGTGAGCGACGCGTTGCCCAGATCCAGGAAGTGCGGATCGGTGTAGCCCTTGGGGTTGGCCACGGCCAGGTCCTTGATGCTGCTGGTGTCGCTGATCAGGCCGATGCGCACGCTGCGCACGGTGGTGTCAACGCCCAGCACCGCGGTGCCCGCCACCTCGATGCCCTTGCGTGCGATCACGTCGATCATCAGCATGCCGCCGACCACCAGCACCACCACGAGTGCGGCCACGGCGATCAGCACGCGCTTCAGCACGCTGCCGCGTCGACGGCTGGCGCTCTTCTTGGCGGCGGGACGACGCAGGTTGCCCTGACCGCGGCCTTCACGGGATGGATGGATCGCTTTCACGCGTGGCTCCTTCGCAGGCTTGGCGCTCTCGGTGGGGGCGCTCTTTGTTTCGGTGGTGCCGCTGCTCGAGGCAGCCGGCTTCGCATCAGACTTCGCATCGGCTGGCTTCGGCGATTCCGAGGACTTGCGGTCGGCCTCGGCCGCCTTGCTGTAGCCATCGCTACGGTAGTCGGTCTCGTAGAAGCCGGTGCCCTTGAACAGCACGCCCGCGCCGATGCCGATCTTGCGTCGCACCTTGCGCTTGCGGCACTTGGGACACACCTTCTCGGGCGCCGCCAGGATGCTGTGGAACTTCTCGAACTCGTGCTTGCACGCGTCGCAGACGTACTCGTAGGTCGGCATCGCTGGCACTCACTCCGTGGGCTGCACGGCCACCTTGGCGGGGCGAAGCACCGAATCGCCCAGTCGGTAGCCCGACTGGAACGCCATGCTGATGGCGCCCGGCGCCACGCCCTGCACGGGCTGCTTCATCACGGCTTCGTGCACGCCGGGGTCGAATGCATCGCCCACCTTGGGTTCGATGCGCTCCACGCCCACCTTCTCCAGGCTCTTGGCCAGTTCGGTCTGCAGCATGGCCAGTCCCTGCACGGCCTGCTCAAGGGTCATGCCCTTCTGCTGCAGCGCCAGTTCCGCGTGATCCATCACCGGAAAGATGGCGCGCGCTGCGCCCATCACGCCCTGTGCGCGGGCGCGCGACTCGTTCTCCACGCCGCGGCGAGCGGTGTTCTGCAGATCGGCCACGGCGCGCAGACGCGCCTCCTTCAGCTCGGCGATCTCGCGCTCGAGCGTCGCGATGCGATCCTCGGGCGTGGTCGCGGCGGCGGGGGCGTCGGTCGGGGTGGTGTCGGTGGGTTCCTTGGTTGTGTCCATGGGTTGCCTCAATTTCCTGTGAGCGAGTCCTTCAGTTCCTTCATCTTCTGCCAGAAGCCGCCTTCGTGCGACTTGCGAACGTCCACCTTCTCGGTCTTGGCGTACTCCTCGAGCAGCTGTCGCTGGCGTTCGGTGACCTTCTTGGGCACGTGGATCATCAGCATCACCACCAGGTCGCCGCGATGCTTGGTGCGAAGGTCGGGCAGCCCGCGGCCGCTGATTCGCACCAGATCGCCCTGCTGGCTGCCGGCCTTCACCTGCACCTGCACCGGTCCGTCGATCGATTCCACTTCCACGGTGGCACCCAGCGCGGCCTGCGCAAAGCCGATCGCCATGGGCATGATCAGGTCATCCTCCTGGCGCTCGAAGCGGTCGTCGCTGGTCACGTGCACCACCACATGCAGATCGCCGCGCACACCGGCGCCGCTGCTGCTGGCTTCGCGTCGCGGCGGCTCACCCTCGCCCTGCACGCGCACCACCTGACCATCCTGGATACCCGCGGGAATGCTGACATCGATCTTGCGGTTCACGCGCACGCGACCGTTGCCGCGGCATGCCACGCACTTGTCGGTGACCACCTTGCCGTCGCCGCCGCAGTTGGGGCACGCGGTGACCATGCGGAACATGCCACCGAGTCCGGTCTGCTGCACCTGCCCGCGGCCCTGACAGGTGGGACAGGTGACGGGCTTCGAGCCGGGCTTGGCGCCATCGCCCTGGCATGTGCCGCACACCTCGGCGCGCGCAAAGCTCACTTCGCGCTTGCAGCCCTTCAGCACATCGACCAGCTTCACCTCGACCTCGGTCTGCAGATCGAAGCCGCGCGCCACGCCGCCACCGCGACGGCCGCCGCCACCACCGCCGCCGAAGATGTCGTTGAACATGGAGAAGATCTCCTCCACGTGCATCGAGCGGAAGTCGTGATGCGGATTGCCGCGCAGACCCGCGTGACCGTGCTGGTCGTACAGCCGACGCTTCTCGTCGTCGCCCAGCACCTCGTAGGCCTCGGCGCACGCCTTGAACTCGATCTCGGCCTGCGCGTCGCCCGGATTGCGGTCGGGGTGCCACTTCATCGCCAGTCGGCGATAGCTGCGCTTGATCTCCTCACCGCTGGCGGTTCGCTCGACGGCGAGCACCTCGTAGTAGCAGCGCTGTTCAGCCATGGGCATGGTTCACGGAGTGGTGCGTGGAAAGTGAAAGGGACCGGGCCGGGTTGAAAGCCGACCCGGTCCCTGGATCAAAGCACGGTGCGGATCAGTGAACGCTCTCCTCGACGGGATCGGCGTCGTCCTTCAGGTCGGTCACCAGCACATCGGTGGTCAGCATCAGGCCAGCCACGCTGGCCGCGTTCTGCAGCGCGGTTCGGGCCACCAACGCCGGATCGATGATGCCGGCCTTGACCAGGTCCTGATACTCGCCGCTGCCGGCGTTGTAGCCGAACCCGCCCTTGCCCTCGAGCACCTTCTCCACGGTCACGTCGCCGTCGACGCCCGCGTTGGTGCTGATCTGCCAGCAGGGGAAGCGCATCGCGTTGCACACGATGTCGAAGCCGAACTTCTCGTCGCCGTCGGCCTTCGCGCGCGCCTTGTTCACCGCCTCGATGGCGCGCAGGAACGCCACGCCGCCGCCGGGCACGTAGCCCTCCTTGGCAGCCGCGCGGGTGGCATGGATCGCGTCGTCCACGCGGTCCTTCTTCTCCTTCAGCGCGGTCTCGGTGGCGGCGCCCACGTTCAGCACGGCCACGCCGCTGGTCAGCTTGGCATGGCGCTCCATCAGCTTCTCGCGGTCGTAGTCGCTGGTGCTGCGCTCGTGCTGGCTCTTGATCTGCGAGGCGCGGGCTTCCACGTCCTTCTTCTTGCCGCCGCCCTGCACCAGCACGGTCTCGTCCTTGCCGATCACCACGCGCTTGGCGGTGCCCAGCTCGTCCAGCTTCACGTCCTCCAGGTTGCGGCCGATGTCCTCGGCGAAGAAGGTGCCGCCGGTCAGCACGGCGATGTCGCCGAGCATGGCCTTGCGACGATCACCGAAGCCCGGTGCCTTCACCGCGCACACCTGCAGCACGCCACGCAGGCGGTTCACCACCAGCGCGGCCAGCGCCTCGTTCTCCACCTCTTCTGCGATGATCAGCAGCGACTTGCCGCTCTGCGCCACCTTGTTCAGCAGGGGCAGCAGGTCGGCGAGGTTGGAGATCTTCTTCTCGTAGATGAGGATCATGGGGTTGTCCAGCGTGCACTCGGCGCGCTTGGGATCGGTCATGAAGTAGGGGCTGAGGTAGCCCTTGTCGAAGCTCATGCCTTCGACGTACTCCAGGGTGGTCTCGGCGGTCTTGCCTTCCTCCACCTCGACCACGCCCTCGGCGCCCACGCGATCGATGGCCTCGGCGATCAGCTTGCCGAGGTGCGCATCGTGGTTGGCGCTGACGGTGGCGATCTTCTCCAGATCGGCGCGGCCCTTGCACTTCTCGGCCATCGCGGTGATGGCCTCGCCCGCGGCGGCTGCGGCGCTGTTGATGCCGCGCTGCAGCGCGACGCAGTTGGCGCCGCTGGCCACGTACTTCAGACCGCCGTTGAAGATGGCGGCGGCGAGCACGGTGGCGGCGGTGGTGCCGTCACCAGCCACGTCGGCGGTCTTCTTGGCGACCTGATGCACCAGCTTGGCGCCCATGTTCTCGAACGGGCAGGGCAGCTCGACTTCCTTGGCCACGCTCACGCCGTCCTTGGTGACGGTGGGGCTGCCGAAACTCTTCTGCACGACCACGTTGCGGCCGGTGGGGCCCATGGTCACGGCCACGGCCTGGGCGATCTGGTCGACGCCGCGCTTCAACTCGGCCTGCGCGTTCGCCTTGAACTTCATCTGCTTGACGGACATGTGTGTTCCTTTCGTTGGGGGGTGCGCGACGGGATCAGCCTTCGATCAGGCCAAGCAGCTCGGTCTCGCGCACGATGATGTGCTTCACGTTCTTGATCTCGATCTCGGTGCCGGCGTACTTGCCGTACACCACGGTGTCGCCCTTCTTCACGAGCGGGCCCTGACGCTTGCCGTTGTCGAGCAGCTTGCCTGGGCCGACGGCGACCACCTTGCCCTGCATGGGCTTTTCCTTGGCGCTTTCCGGCAGGAAAAGGCCGCTGGCGGTCTTGGTCTCGGCGTCGAGGGGCTTCACGAGGATGCGGTCTTCGAGGGGGCGAACGGTGGACATGGTCTGGATCTCCTGAAAGTGGATGAATGTGTTCGGGTTGGAAGAATGGATCAGTGGGCGTGACCGTGGGCGTGTTCGCCGGCGGCCTCGTCCTTGGCCTTCGGGGCCTCGGTGATGATGCAGTCGGCGGTGAGCAGCAGGCCCGCCACGCTGGCCGCGTTCTGCAGCGCGCAGCGATCCACCTTGGCCGGCGTGATGATGCCGGCCTTGATCAGGTCGCCGTAGGTGCGGGTGAGCGCGTTGAAGCCCTCGTTGCCCTTCATCTCGGCGACCTTGCTCACCACCACGGTGCCCTTCTCGCCCGCGTTCTCGGCGATGGTGCGCAGCGGCAGGGCCAGCGCCTCGGCGATGGCGTCGAAGCCGAAGGCCTCGTCGCCTTCCATGTTGGCGCGCGCCTTCTTCACCTGCGCGATGCAGCGCACGAAGCTCACGCCGCCGCCGGGCACCACGCCCTCGGCCACGGCTGCGCGGGTGGCGTGCAGCGCGTCCTCGACGCGGCCCTTCTTCTCCTTGAGTTCGGTCTCGCTGCTGGCGCCGATCTTGATCTGCGCCACGCCACCGGCCAGCTTGGCCAGTCGCTCCTGCAGCTTCTCGCGGTCGTAGTCGCTGTCGGTGGTGCCCATCTCGTTGCGGATCTGCTCGCAGCGATCCTTGATGGTCTTGGTGCTGCCGGCGCCTTCCACCAGCGTGGTGTTGTCGGCGTCCACGGTGATCTTCTTCACCTGGCCCAGCTGCGCGATGGTGATCTTGTCCAGCTCGATGCCCAGGTCCTTCATGATCGCCTGGCCGCCGGTCAGGATGGCGAGATCCTCCAGCATGGCGCGACGACGGTCGCCGTAGCCCGGCGCCTTCACCGCGCACACGTTCAGCACGCCGCGCATCTTGTTGATCACCAGCGTGCTCAGCGCCTCGCCGGTGATGTCTTCGGCGATGATCAGCAGCGGACGCTTGGTGTCCATCACCTTCTCCAGGAAGGGCACCAGCTTGGTGATCGAGTCGATCTTGTCCTCGTAGATCAGCACCAGCGACTTGTCGAAGTTCACCGTCATCTTCTCGGTGTTGGTGACGAAGTTGGCGCTGAGGTAGCCGCGGTCGAACTGCATGCCCTCGACCACGTCCACGATCGTCTCCAGGCCCTTGCCTTCCTCGACCGTGATCACGCCGTCCTTGCCCACCTTGTCGAAGGCCTTGGCCATCATGGCTCCGACTTCCTCATCGTTGTTGGCGCTGATGCTGGCCACCGAGGCGATGCCGCCCGGCACGCCGGCCACGGGCTTGGACATGCTGGCGATGTGCGTGGTGGCCACGGTGACGGCCTTGCGGATGCCGCGCACCAGGGCGTTGGCCTCGGCGCCGGCCGTGATGTACTTCAGGCCGCAGCGGAAGATGGCCTCGGCCAGCACGGTGGCGGTGGTGGTGCCGTCGCCGGCATCGTCACCGGTCTTGCTGGCGGCTTCCTTCACCAGCTTGGCGCCCATGTTCTCCACCTTGCAGCGCAGCTCGATCTCCTCGGCCACGCTCACGCCGTCCTTGGTCACGGTGGGTCCGCCCCAGCTCTTGTCC
>CAIPQY010000427.1 GCA_903867275.1 uncultured bacterium
ATGAAGGGCAGCATGCTGAGCTTGGTGCCCAGGATGGCCGCGTACTCCTTGCGCTTGCGATCGAGCGCGGTGACATCGGCGGTGTCGACCACCGTGAAGTGCACGGCCGTCTTCACCGAGAGGTCGAGCGCCTGGGCGATCTTGCGACGCACGCCACGGAATGGAATGCGCTGCTTGATGCCGTCGGTGTTCACGGTTGGCATGGCCACCATTGGCGCGACGGGGCGGGCCTCGATGGTGGCGGGGGCTTCCATCACCTCGGGTGCCGGAGCGATGGGCTGCGCCAACTGCACGCGCGAGGCGGCGGTTTCGGTGGCCACTTCGCGACCACCCTTGCTTGCCGACTCCACATCGGTGGCGGTGACGCGGCCACCACGGCCGGTGCCGTTCACGCGCTGGATGTCCACGCCCAGGTCGCGCGCGATGCGGCGCACGGCTGGGGTGGCCAGCGACTTGCCGGCGGTGCCGGCGCTGGATTCACGCTCCACCTTGCGGGCGAAGCGGCTTGGCACGCCGAGCGAACCACTCATGCTGCCGACCACGGTGCCGGCGTCCTCACGCTCCTCTTCCTTGGCGGCTGCCTTGGGTGCGGCGGCGACGGGCGCAGCCACGCGTGGGGCGGGTGCAGGCGCGGGCGCCGCACCACCGACCTTGTAGCGAACCAGCACGCTGCCGACATTGATGATGTCGCCGGCGTTGCCGCAGAGTTCGCTGATGACACCGGTCCAGGGCGTTGGCACTTCCACAACGGCCTTGTCGGTCTCCATCTCGGCGATGGTCTGGTGCTCCTTCACGGCATCACCGACATTCACGCGCCACTTGATGAGTTCGGCCTCATGCACGCCTTCACCGAGGTCGGGAAGGATGAAGTGGCTCTTGTCGTCGGGTTGCTTCACGCCAGCCATGGTTGTCTCCCCTGCCTCAGTAGGCAGCGATCTCCTCGATGGCACGCGCGATGCGATCGGCATCGGGCATGTAGTCGAGCTCCAGCTTGTAGTAGGGCATGATGGTGTCGAAACCGGTCACGCGCTGCACGGGTGCCTCCAGGTGCAGGAAGCAACGCTCCATGATGCGGGCGGCGATCTCGGCGCCGAAACCGCAGGTCTTGGGTGCCTCGTGCACGATCACGCAGCGACCCGTCTTCTTCACGCTTGCCTCCACGGCATCCATGTCGAAGGGGTACAGCGTGCGCAGGTCGATCAGCTCGATGCTGCGACCGCTGCGCTCGATGGCCTGCATGCACTGCACCACGCTGGCGCCCCAGCTGACCACGGTCATCTGCTCGCCCTCGCACACCACGCGGGCCTTGCCCAGCGGCAGGGTGTACTCGTCCTCGGGCACCTCCTCGCGGAACGCGCGGTAGATGCGCTTGGGCTCGAAGAAGATCACCGGATCCGGATCGCGGATGGCGCTGATGAGCAGTCCCTTGGCGTCGTAGGGACTGCTTGGCATCACCACCTTCAGGCCGGGGGTGTGGATGTAGATCGACTCGGGGCTGTCGCTGTGCAGCTCGGGCGCGTGGATGCCGCCACCCACCGGCACGCGGATGGTGAGCGGCACCGTGAAGGCGCCGCGGGTGCGGGTGCGCATGCGCGCCGCGTGGCTGCAGATCTGGTCGTAGGCGGGGCCCAGGAATCCCTCGAACTGGATCTCGGGGATGGGGCGCAGGCCGGCCATGGCCAGACCGATGGCCGTGCCGATGATGCCGCTCTCGGCCAGCGGGGTGTCCACCACGCGCTTGCCACCGAAGCGCTTGTGCAGCCCTTCGGTCACGCGGAACACGCCGCCGTTGGCGCCGACGTCCTCGCCGAGCAGCAGCACGCGTTCGTCACGCTCCATCTCCTGGATGAGCGCGAGATTGATTGCCTGGACCAGTGTGAGGTTTGCCATGGTTGTTTCCTCAGTGATGGCCCTTGGTGGGCAGTTCGATGACGGCACCCTCGATCTGCGAGGGATCCTGGCCGATGCTGTGGGTCTGCATGGTGTCGCGCTGCAGCAACAGATCGGCGGGCAGCGTCTCGTACATGCTGTCGAAGAACTCGGCGCGCGCGGGCGGCGTGATGGTCTCGGCGCGCTCCACGGCGGCCGTCACCTCGCGCTCCACGCGCTCCAGCAGTTCACGCTCCTTGGCGTCGCTCCACAGACCCTTCTTCACCATGTGCTTGCGCACGCGGATCAGCGGATCGCGCGACTTCCACTTGTCCACCTCGGCTTGATCGCGGTAGCGACGGGCGTCGTCGGCGGTGGTGTGGTCGCCCAGGCGATAGGTGACCGCCTCGATGAAGTAGGGGCGGCCCTTGGTGCGCGCATGCTTCACGGCCTCGCGGAAGCAGTGCACCACGGCGAAGATGTCGTTGCCGTCGCACTGGATGGTGTCCATGCCATAGGCGATCGCGCGCTGCGCCACGGTGGGGGCGCTGCACTGGATCTTGCCCGGCACGCTGATGGCCCAGAAGTTGTTCTGGCAGCAGAACACCACCGGAACATCCAGGTTGGCCGCGAAGTTCATGGCCTCGTGGAAGTCGCCCTCGCTGGTGGCGCCGTCACCGAAGAAGGTGCAGGCGATGCGCTTCTCGCCACGGTACTTCGAAGCCCACGCCAGACCTGTTGCGTGCAGCATCTGCGTGCCGATGGGCACCGCGATCGGCGTGGCATGGTGCGGACGGGGCATGGCGTTGCCACGCTCGTCGCCCATCCAGTGAAGCAGGATGCTCTCCATGGGAACGCCGCGCCAGAACAGGCCGCAGTTCTCGCGGTAGCAGGTCACCAGCCAGTCGTCGTTGTTCAGCACATAGGCCGCGCCAAGGCTGGCGGCTTCCTGACCCATGTTCTGCGGGTAGGTGCCCATGCGACCGGAACGCTGCAGCTTGAAGGCCACCTCGTCCAGATGGCGGCAGGCACTCATGTGCTCGTACAGCTTCACCAGGTCGGCGTCGGGAATGAGTCCCTTGCCCAGCTTCTCGTCGAAGCGGCCGTCCGCGTCGAGGATCGACACATGGTCGATGGTGGTGGTGAGCACGTTCTTGATGGGCATGAAGACCTCCGTGGTTGGAAACGGACCGAGTGAGCGGGCGAGTCTACTTGGCTTGGCGGATCGGATTCAGCGCGCGGCGGCCGTGGCCGTCTTGCGGTTGGTGCGACCGTGCTCGATGCGACGCTTGGCGTAGCTGACCGCAGCCTCGTAGGCGCTGGGCAGGCTGTTGGCCTCCTTCAGCACCGCGGTGGTGGTCTGCTCGATGTGGTCGATCTTCTGGTTGATCTGCGCCTCGGTGAGACCGATGTACAGGCCGGCCAGGCGGATCAGGCCACCCGCGTTCACCACGAAGTCGGGGCCGTACAGCACGCCCGCGGCCTTCACGCGCGCACCATCGTCGATGGGGTGGGCCAGCTGGTTGTTGGCCGTGCCGCACACGATGGAGCACTTCAGGTTGGCGATGGTGCGCTCATCCAGCACCGCGCCCAGGGCGCAGGGGGCCAGGATGTCGCACTTGGTGTTGAAGATGTTGCCGTCGGCGACCGTCACGCCCAGTTCCTTCACCGCCTTCTCCAGGTTGGCGTTGTTGGTGTCGCTGGCGACGATGGTGGCGCCCGCTTCCTTGCACAGCTTGGCCAGGCGGAAACCGGTCGCGCCCACACCCTGCACGGCCACGGTCATGCCGGCGAAGTCCACCTTCTTGCCCAGGTGCTTCAGGCAGGCCTTCATGGCGTTGAAGCAGCCCTGCGCGGTGAAGGGCGAGGGATCGCCGCCGTGGCTGACCGAGTCGCCACCCATCACGTGGTTGGTCTCGGTGGCCATCCAGTCCACGAACTGCGGCGTCACGCCCACGTCCTCGGCGGCGATGTAGGTGCCGCTGAAGGTGTCCACGAAGCGACCCATCGCGCGGCCCTCGGCCTCGGTGGCGGCGGCGCCCGGCTTGGCCAGGATCACGCTCTTGGCGCCACCCATGGGCAGGTCGGCGGCGGCGGCCTTGTAGGTCATGCCTTCGCTCAGGCGCAGCACGTCGCGGATGGCCTCGGCCTCGTCGGTGTAGGCCCAGCGGCGCGTGCCACCGAGCGCATTGCCAAGCACGGTGCTGTGGATGGCGATGATCGAGCGCAGGCCGGTGGCCTCGTCGTGGTGGAAGGCGAGACGCTCGTGGCCGTGATCAGCGAGAAGTTCGAAGAGCTTCATGGTGGTGATGTCCTTGTGATGAATGGGGAATGCGGGATGCGCTCAGACGCTGACCTTCTCGCCGGCGAACACGCTGCCGGCACCGAACTGCGGAATGTGCGTCTGGTCGGGCTTGGCACCGGTGCCGCGGGCGGCATCGGGCGTTCGCTCGGGAATGATGTAGTGCGCGTTGGGCAGCTGGTCGATGCGCTTCAGCGCGGCGGCGGCCGCGGCCTTCATGGTGACGTCGCTGTTGTCGTGCAGCGAGCGGATCTCGCGCTCGATCTCCAGGTTGGCCATGGCGTTGAAGTGCCGCACCATGGCCATCTCGTAGGTCAGCGCATCGCCGTCGAGGCCGTTGCGCAGGTTGCGATCGAGCTTGGACAGCGCGCACAGCATGCCGTGGATCCACAGGGCGCACATGGAGATGCGGGCCTGCACCATCTGGTTGGTGATCAGGCGCTCCTCGTGCTCCTTGAATGCCATCTTCACCACATGGCTGTGCTCGCGGATGCGCAGCATCACCTGCGCCATCATGGTGCGCAGGCGCGGGTGCGCCTTGGAGAAGGTGGGCATGCCGCCGCGCATGCCGAGGAACAGCTGCGCGCCGATCTTGGCCGCGCTGCCGATGCTGCGCAGCGGGTTGTTCTTGATCGAGAGCATCCATTCGCCCAGCTGCTTGCTGCCGTAGGCGAACACGAAACTGTGCATCACCTCGTTGGCGCCTTCCACGATGATGTTGATGCGGCTGTCGCGCCAGATGCGCTCCA
Organism: uncultured bacterium; assembly: GCA_903867275.1. Lineage (GTDB taxonomy): Bacteria > Planctomycetota > Phycisphaerae > Phycisphaerales > SM1A02 > SYAC01. Next base: position 4,921 of record CAIPQY010000427.1, read on the forward strand.
CGCTGTTCTCGGTCATGTAGCTCTCGCCGCCCATGATCTGCAGGGCGTCGTTCACCACGCGGTAGCCCATCTCGCTGCAGAACACCTTGCACAGCGCGGTCTCCAGCATGATGTCCTGATCATGGCGGTCCAGGAAGCCGGTGGTGGCGTACAGCATGCCGTCCATGGCGTAGACCAGCGCGCCCATGTGCGCGATCTTGTCCTGCATCTGGTCGAATTCGGCGATCGCGCGGTCGAACTGGTGGCGGTACTTCGCCCACTTCACCGCCTGCTCGTAGGCGAAGGTTGCGCCGCCCAGCATGCCGGCGCTCAGCGTGCAGCGGCCGTAGTTCAGGCAGGTGAGCGCCACGTTCAGGCCGCGGCCTTCCTTGTGCAGCAGGTTCTGCTTGGGAACCTTCACGTTGGTCAGGCGAACGCGCGCCTGCCAGGTGCCGCGGATGCCGCACTTGCTGCGGTTGCGGCTGAAGATCTCCACGCCTTCCATGTCGGGAGTGCAGATGAGCGCCGTGACGGCGTCCTTCTCCTTGCCGGTCTTCGGGTCCTTCATCTTCTGCTTGCACATCACGGTGAACAGGCCGCTGAGCGCACCGCTGGTGGCCCACTTCTTCTCGCCGTTCAGCACGTAGAAGTTGCCGCAGGGGCTGATCTCGCAGCGCGTCTCCTGGCCACCGGCGTCGCAGCCCACGTTGGGCTCGCTCAGGCAGAACGCGCTGAGCGTGTTCTTGGCCATGCGGGGCAGGAAGCGCTTCTTCTGCTCCTCGGTGCCGAACAGCATCACCGCCTTGCAGCCGATCGACTGGTGCGCGCTCACCAGCACGGCGGTGCTGCCGCAGGCGCGACCGATGCGCTCAAGCGCGCGGTTGTAGCTGGTGATGCCGAAGCCGCCGCCACCGAACTCCTTCGGAATGGTCATGCCCAGCACGCCCAGGTCGAACAGCTTCTGGATGGCCCATTGCGGGATCTCCTGACGCTGATCGATCTCGAAGGTGGGGTGCTCGGTGCGCAGGTAGTGGTCGAGCGAGGCCAGCAGCTGGTCGCAGCGCGCGGTCTCCTCGGCGCTGGCGCCGGCGGGGTACGGGAAGAGCACGGACTCGCGGAAGTGGCCCCAGAAGTAGTTCTTCACCAGGCCCATCGTCTCCGGATCGGGGCCGAGCATTTCCTGCGCCTGCTCGATCTGCTTGCGATCCTTCTCGGAAACGTTCTTCAGGTCCTTGGCGAGGTCGGTGGTGCTCATGCGTGCTCCTTGGCGGTGGTTTGGGGTGAAGCACCATTCAACGCCAAGGCACCGCCTGCGACAATCCATGGACGGCTCAAGTGCGTGAATATGCACAATGCATATTCACGCGGTTATGCGTAGATGCTTTTGCAACCTGTGGATAGGTGCTGAAACCCGGTTCCCCGCATGCATGACGCATGCATAGAGATGCATCGGGCGCCGCTCAGCCGCGCTTCAGGAAAGCGTCCAGCTTGGCGCGCGCCTCGGGCGTGTGGCGCAGGTCGACCAGATGCACCTGTTCGCGGGCCACGGCGGCGTCGAAGCCGTCCTTCAAACCCACCTGCACCGCGTCGATGACGGCGATGCCGCTGGCGGCGGAAGCCTGCGGGCGCACGAACGGAATCGCCGCGAGTCCACGCTCGCGGTGCTCGGGGTCGCAGATGCTGATCGGTTCGGCGCGTGGCGTGCTTCGCGGATGCGCGTGGATCCATGCCATTGCGGCGGTCAGCGCCTCGGCGGCCGAAGGCAGCGATTGCTGCAGCAGACCGGTCGGAGTCTTGCCCGCATCGAAGGGCGCACCATGCATGGTGGCGGCGATGGCGGTGGCGGGTTCGATGCGACCCGGCAGCAGCACGGTTCCGCCCCAACCCGGGCAGATATGCAGGCCACACTCGGGCAGGCCGATCTTCCAACCCTTGTCACCCGCGGCCGGCGTGACGCCGAACAGCGCTTCGCAGTGCATGGCCAGTTCCAGGCCGCCACCCAGCGCGGCCTTGTGCATGACGCAGGCGGTGGGGCAGGGCAGACTGGTGATGCGGCGGAAAGCCACGGATCCAGCCTGCAAGTAGGCGTGCAGCGAGGGGTTGTCGAGCGCATCGATCTCGGCCAGATCGGCGCCTGCCACGAACACGCGCTCGCTGTCCGAGACAAGCACGAATCCCTTGGGTCGCAGCGTGGCGATGTGACGCAGGCACACATCGATCGAGTCGATCAACCAGCGGTCAAGCACCACCACACCACCACGCGGCTTGGACGGGTTGGGCACCAGGTGCAGCACCACCACGCCATCCGGACGCGTTTCAACGGGAAGTGGGAGGGTGTCGGCCATGGGCGTACGGTACTCCAAGATGGCGAAGCAGGCGCCCGCGAGC